>CAXTIY010000131.1:0-8754 GCA_964244215.1 uncultured bacterium | reverse complement strand
GGTACGAATCCGACGTTCGCCGGCGAGACGCGCACCGTCGAAGCCTGGCTGCTCGATTTCCGGCGCACGATCTACGGCGAGGAACTGACGCTACGCGACTTCAACTTCATTCGCGAACAACGCCGGTTCGATTCTGTCGAAGCACTTTTACATCAAATGGCCGATGACGCAACGCACGTCCGGTATCCATCGTTTAGCAATTCGTAGGAGGCAAGACGTGCATCCCTTTCGCATCGTTTTAATGGCGGCCGTCGCGACTGCCCTCGCGGGCGGCCCTGCAAGTGCGGCGCCGCATTCCGGAGATGCGGCTCCGCCGTTTTCGATACCGCGAACCTCCGGCGGCAATCTTACACTTGCGTCGCTACACGGGAAACCCGTTTACTTAAATTTCTTCGCTTCCTGGTGCGCGCCGTGCAACGCGGAAGCGCCGGGCGTCGCGGATCTCGCGAAAAAGTATGCGGCGCGCGGACTCAAAGTCGTCGGCGTCAACGAACAAGAAGATAAAGGAAAAGCCGCCGCATTCGCGCGCCAATACAAATGGCCGTTCGCGGTCGCCGTCGACGACGGCGCGATGGGCAAGGACTACGGCGTTATCGCATTACCGGTACACATCTTTATCGACAAGAACGGTAAGATCAGTACGTATCGTTTGGGTGAGATGGAACCGAGCGAGATCGCGGACGCGATCAAGAAGATCATTTAACGTTCGTTCGGATCCCGTCGACGTGGCCAAACGGCGTTAACGAATACTGAGCCTGCCGATCTTCTGCGCTCCGGCATCGACGAACCAGATGTTGCCATCCGGGCCGGTCGTGATATCGTTCGGAACGCTACGCGCCGCAGGCACCGGAAACTCGTTCAAGGCGCCCCCGGGCGCGAGACGTCCGATCTCACCTTGACCTTGTTCGACGAACCAGAGCGCACCGTCGGACCCCGTCGTAATCGCTGCGATCCCACGCGAGCAGCCCGGGCACGTCGCAATGGGCGCACGTATGGGATAGCTCACGATCGTGTTATTCGGTCTTACCGTTCCGATAGCGTCGCTCGTGGTAAACCAAACGTTTCCATCGGGCCCGCGTGTCAGATAGTTCGCGGGGTACGCGTCGTCAACGAGTACATGCGCGAACCCGTCGAGTTCGATGAGGTCGCTACCGTTGGAAATCCACAGTTTCCCGTCGGCTTGAAACGCGAGGCTCGTCGTCCCGCCGAAGAACGCCGCGAACGTATGCTCTTTTAGCGTGCCGCTCGGCGTCACGGTACCGACGACCGTACTTGTGTCGGTGGTTAGCGCGAACCATACGTTACCATCCGGGCCCAACGTTAATTGATCGACACTCGGCGCGCTCGTGATGCGGCTCCCGAGTCGGATGACGTCGACTTTGCCCGATACCGAACGATGATCGAGTTGTCGATCTTGCGCGTCGAGAAACCAAGACGATCCATCTGCGCCATAGACGGTATCGAACGGACCGTACGGCGGAACGTTTCGTGTAAGAGGATCGATCTGTTCGTAATTCGCGCCGCCGACCGTGATCTCACCGAATCGTCCGATCTCTTCGCTGTAGACGAGCGTCTGCGCGTTCGGCTTCGCCCGTCTCCAGTCGATAGCAAACGGCCGCGCATCGAGCGATGGCGTATCGAACAGCGTTATTGGCGTGTTCGGCGGCGGCGGCGCAGCGCCCGTTGTCGTGACGGTTCGTACGGCGGCAGCGGGACCCGACGGAGGAAACTGTTCGAAATCGGTAACGTCTAGTCGTCGTCCGCGCGAATCGTATGAAATGGCGGTGGGACCATCGAATGTGGCGTTCGATCCGGCACCGTCGCGGTTCGCCGCGATGCCGTTCCCGGCGAGTGTCGTTACGTTCGCTTCCAGGTCGATGCGCCGGACCGCGTTATTGCCGCTATCCGTAACGTACAGCGCACCATCGCTCGGATCGGCTGCAAGCGCCGACGGCGCTGCGAATAGCGCTCGCGTTCCAATACCGTCGCGCTGTAACTGATCGCAGCCGTCGATTCCGGGTGAGACGTGCGTATCGCAGCGGCCGGCGAACGTAACGACGGATCCCGAAGCCGGAGAGACGCGTTCGATCAGCTCGTAAATCGGATTGGCGACGTAAAGATTCCGGTCGACGGGATCGTAGGCGAGGCCGACCGACGAGCCGTAGGTGCCAACTTGGAACGCGCCCGGTTTCGTAAGGGTGGTAACGACGCCTCGCGTGGTAACGCGCCGTATGCGATCGAAATCGTAAACGTATAGCGCGCCGTCACGGTCGTCCACGGCGATGCCGGACGGAAACGCGAACGTCGCAGCCGCGCCCTTCCCGTCGGCCGTTCCGGAGCCGGCACCGCCGGCGAGTACGGAGGTGCCCGTGCTCGAGACCGCCAGCAGAGCCGGCAGTGCGGTCGCAGAGTCAAACGTGGAGACGTAAAAGGTTCGCGTCGCGCGATCGTACGCGATCGCATTCGCGGTCCCCGCGGGCAACGAAACGAAGGGGCGGACTTCTCCGCTCGGACCGATTTGCAAAATTGCCGTGGTCGACTGCGGGATTAGCGGATTGAAACTCGTGAGCACGTAGAGATCGCCGTCGTCCGCATCGTACGCGGACGCAACGGGATTAACGGGCGACGTCGCGATGGTTTTGACGGTGCCGCGTACGCCTGTGACTGCAAGCGGTCGAGCATCGGCAAGGCCGAGCAATTGCACCGCTCGCAACTCGAGGCGGAATGCCGTATGCGCCTGCGCGTTGCGAACGAGCGCTTTCGGTGTGGCCGAACGTGCCTCTCGCGAGACGAAGAAGAGAAGCAGCGTGAGAACCACGCTCGCTTTTGCAGTTGAAGTCACCCGAGTCGCCTCCGACGAAATAAACGAGAATAAAGCGAGTTGCGGTATCCCAGGCGTTCCCCTGCAAACTACGCTTGCATGGCGCGGGTGCGCGTAATCTTTACCGACGCACGAGCATTCTAATGCAGGCGTATTTCGCTATGAAACGTTCGGCACGCACCATTCACGCATGACGATCGCCGACTTTAATCGTCGGCTGCGGAGCGTGCTTGCCGTTCGTTGTGGACCGGCAATCCACTTTCCGACAAACGCCCGCCTCGCCGATGTTCGCGTAGCGCGATTATTTCGGCGGCGATCGCGATCGCCGTCTCTTCGGGGGTTCGCGCGCCGAGATCGAGGCCGATCGGCGCGTTGATGCGCGCGAGGTCGGCGTCCGATATGCCCGCGCGGCGCAACTCCACCACACGATTGGCGTGCGTGCGACGACTGCCCATCGCACCGATGTATCCGGCGTTCGTTCGTAAGGCGACCTCGAGCAACGGAATATCAAATTTCACATCGTGCGTGAGTACGATGAGCGCCGTGCGGTCGTTCACCGGAGCGCCGCCTAGAAACTCATCGGGCCACGCGACGACGACGTGGTCGGCGTCCGGAAGACGCGCTTTGGTCGCGAAAATCGGCCGCGCATCGATCACCGTGACGGTGAAGCCGAGATACTTGCCGATGCGCGCCATCGCACGCGAGAAATCGATCGCGCCGAAGACGTACATATCCGGTTTCGGCGCGAAGGCTTGAATGAACAGCCGCACGTCCATGCCGACGGGCTCGCCGTCTTCCCCGAAGGTCCGTTGGCTCGTTTCGCCCGCCGCGAGAAGCGCGCGCGCTTCCGCCATCGCCGCATACGTCAGCCCGGCGCTTCCGAGATCGCCGAAGACGTCGTCTGCGAAAACGAGCAGCTTCGCGCCGGCGAACGCGCCGTCCAGACGCGTCACGAGCGCCACGGGGCGCTCGGCACGAATCGCCGCTGCGAGCCGGTCGAAGACTACCAATCGAGCCGCTCGATGAATACGTGAATCGTACCGCCGCACGTTAACCCGACGGAGATCGCATCGGCGTCACTAATTCCGTAGCTGACGAGTCGTGCGCGCCCGCTCGAAATCGCATCCTGCGCTTCTTCGTAAACGGCGGATTCGACGCAACCGCCGCTCACGGAGCCCGCGACGTCGCCGCGCTCGTTCACCGCGAGCGTCGCGCCCGGATCTCGCGGCGCCGACTGTTCGACGCCGACGACGGTCGCGACGGCAACGCGTTGTCCCTGGTTACGCCAGGCTTCGATCGTGTCGAGAAGTTCGATCATCACGTCTCCCGTTGCCCGGCAGCAACGGCTCCCGTGCCCTCGAGCATTTGCAACGCCGTGCGAATGGCCGTCGGCTCGAAGGCGGCATTTACGCGCTTGAGCACCGCGCGCGCGACGAGCACTTCGAGCCGCGCAACGCGCCGATATGCATCGTCTGCGTTGCGGGCGATGCAGGCGCTCGCGATCTCGGCATACTCTTGCCCGAGCGTTTGCGGAAATTACCGTAGAGAAGCGGGTAGCGTTCGCAAAGATCGAAGTGCGCCGCGATCGTCGACCGCAAACGTTGCCCCGCCTTCGCGACATAGCGCACGTGTAACGAGCGCCGTGCGGCGTCCACCGCGGAGCGGTCTCCGCTTTCGAGCGCTAATCGCACCGCCGCCGTTGCGGCGAGCAAGCCGTTAAGATCGATCTCGCTCAAAAACGGCACCGTGACCTTTACGCCCATCGCTTCGACGAGAATCCGTTCGGTGAACAGCACGTCGAGCGATTCCGCGTCGATCGTCGCGACGCGCGCGCTGATTTTGCAACGATTCGCCCAAGCCCTCGGCTTCGAGCCGCCGCAGCGCTTTCCGCAGCGGCGCGCGGTTCACGCCGAAGCTGCGCGCGAGTTCCAGCTGCGAGAGCAACGCACCGGGACGGTAGCCGCCGCTCATAATCGCCCTGCAAAGCCGTGAGTGAATGCGTTCGACACTGCGAACTCGCGTAGCCGGCATCTACGTGCTGCGACTATCGAACGAACGAAGGTGCACGGACGGAAGGCTATCCTCTCAAAGTGTAAACAGTTGGAGGCAGAGAGTTGTTTACAGCCGCGTTTGAATAACCTCCGGCCCACTCGAGGGACGAAGCTCTCGCCGCCCTACGCGAACACGGCGCCGACGCGGAAATCATCGCGGGCGAACAGAGTCTCAACGTTGAGCGTCTCGCTCGACGGGGCGCCCGCCGGAGCTGCGTGCGTGCCGTTGCACCTCGCGCCCCGGGCCCCGGCTCCCGGGCGGCCTCCGCGCCCGTGCCGTGGTAGGACTCGGTCCCCTCGCCGACGGTGCGCTGCGAGCGCGATCCCCGCGATCGCGGCGCTACTCGAGCTACGCGTGAGCCTCGAGGGAAGCACGCCCGCGAGCCTGCGCGATAACCCGTTCCTCGATGTCGCGATCGACGCCGCAGCCAAGTACCTCCCGTTCTCGGGATCGATGATCGTCGGGCTACGGAGGGGCGCGGGACCTAACGCGAGCTCGTCGACGAAGCCGTGAGCGTCTCGGGGCGCTCTCTCGCGCAGCTCGCGCACGCCGGACTCTTGCGCGAAGCCGCAGCCGAAGTCCAGAACGATTACCGCCGTCCAAGGACGGCCCGTCTCGGCCTCAACGCTGCGCGGACAAACCGGCGTCGCCTTTCACACTTGCGCGAACTTCCTCGAACGTAAAGCCAAAGCGCTCGGACTCTACCTACAACCCGACGGCAAAACCCATTCCTGGACACCCGCACCACCGGGGGCCCCGGTGCCGGCCGTCCCGATCGCGGCGGCCGCGGTACCGAGCGCGCCGGCAGACCGGGGCGAGGGCGGCGACACGCATGAGCCCTGAGCCAGGATTGCAAACGATCTTCTGTGACGAGTCCGGCTATACCGGAAGCAATCTTCTTGACGACTCACAGCGGTTTTTCGTATACGCCGCCGTTGCGATTTCCGAATGCGACGCTATCAAACTAATGGATGCTATCCGCGGGCAAACGCAAGCGCAACCGCAAGGAGAAATCAAAGCGTCAGCTTTACTACGCACTGCGCGCGGGCAATCAGATTTGGGAAATGCGTTCCTCGAAGTGCCCGGTTGGTAATAGTTTCGCATCCCGCAGCAGATGAGACAATCCGGCGCGGCGTGACGTATTCCCGCGCATTTGAAAGACAGGTTGGCGCCGCAGACGACACGCTTTCGTGGCGTTCGCGGATGTTGAGGCGGCAGGCCGACGGTGCGGAATCGAGGCATTCACTTGCCGCGGACGGTTACGCGCTCGAACGGCGCGACGGCAACAGCTCTGCCGCGCCGACGACCTCTGTTTACTTTGGGAAGCGTGTACGTCCTCGCCAAGAGGGCAGCACGCTCGCATCCAACAAGCGTGCTCTCCGTCTCCGAATAGGGCCAAGGCCAACTATGCGCGCAAATCAAGGGTTAACGACGCGAGGGTATCGGACGCGCGGCGCCAGGCTGATATATTGGCGTATCGCCGCCAAGGACCGTGCGCTGAACCGCCGGTAATGCGCGGCAAAAAGTCGACCGCGGTGCTTTTGATACGAAAGAACGTTAAATCTGCCTTTGCTGCCTCCTAGCGCTCGCGAACGTATCGCTCCCTGGGTGCGACTTTTGCGCTCAGCTCATCCGCGGTTCGCACCCGACTTCGAGGCAACCACGAGCTTGCGGGCTCGGCGGCAAGACATGCGGGCGCCATTGCGTAATTCCAATTACATTGTGCAGTTTGCATTGAGTTCTCCAACAGAACTAGATTGAGGTTTTTCGTATTGTTCAAGAAGTCCGCCATGATGATTGCGATCGTCGCAATGATGCTCGTACCGCTTGTCCATCGCGCTAATGCCGGCTCTGTCGTTCCGCACGCAAAAGACGTGTCTAGAGCCGTTGCCGCTCCGCAAGCCGCTCGGCCGGCCATCATTGAAAACGGGAATAACGTCATCGTCTATCCTTATCCAGGTATCGGTCTAGCCGGCCCGTTCAATCCCGGAGCCTTTGCTTTCGCTCCCGATGGCCACGCTTACATCAACGCAAGCTACACCGCCGGTGATAACAGCGGCTACGATGCGAAGGGCATCATCGCGTTTTCACCGGACGGATCCTATACGTTCATTCCGGCGGCGCACGTCGGATACGAAGCGGCGGACATCATCTACGCCCGCGGCAGCATTTGGTCGACAACATACAACGGTATCGCTGCGGTCGATCCGAACGGACGGGGCACCCGGTATTACTACCTCGGGATGAATTTCAACAAGGTCTACAACGCTAATTCGAGTGTCGCGCTCGGAAGCGACGGTGCGATATACGGGCTCGTGCCGGTCACGAATACCCGCGGCCTTCCGCTCGGTACCTCAAAGCTTTTCCGCATCGCGGCGAACGGTGCCATTGCATCCTTTGCCGTCCCGGCAGTACCGATGACTCATCTCGTCTTAGCGGGAGATCGCCATCTCTATTTCAGCTACGTCGATTCCACCTCAGGCGCATTTGGCATCGCGCGCATCGAGCAAAACGGCTCGACCACATTATTTCCGACAAAGAACGCGGGAAGCTGCGCCGCGAACGAGTGTGGCAACGGTTCGCTCGTCTGGAGTACTAGCGGCTATCTTTACTTCGCAGTCTATAACGCTGCTTCGACGACAACGTATTTCGGCCGCATGACGACGAGTGGAGTTACGACGTTGCTTCCGCTTCCCGCCGCATTCGTCGAGGACGGCTTTCCATTTTTTTCGGCCGATCAAGGTGGTAATCTGTGGACGATTACCAGCGTGAACAATGGCGCCCGCGGTCTTTATCAGTACGACGTCTACACCGGTAAGATTGCCGGCCCGTTCGCCAGCCCCGAACTCATCTATGGCAGCAGCGCACCGGTAGTAGGACCCGATGATAACATTTGGTTTATTCCGGATGGATACGCGGTCGGCCCACTCGGTCTCGCCGCATACGTGCGCAAGGTGCAGACGCTCGTGCCAACAAGCCTTTCCATCACTGTTACGCAATCGAAATCTTTTACGATCCTCGAGACGAACTTCAAGGGACCGTGGACGGCTCAAAGCTCGAGCCCGGGAATCGTAAGTGTGACGCCGGCGAGTTCGTCGAACGGCGTCTTCACCGTCACGGGCGTCAGCCAAGGTGCTACACGGATCCTAGTCAAGGATCGGCTCGGAAATATCAGTTACGAGTCGATAAGCTCGACCTAAGTCACGCGTCGTCGAGTGCCGGCCTTTAACACACGCGACGGCGATTTAGCAGACCGTGGCTTCCCTAGCACATCTATGGGCGCCACGCGCTCGGCCGCGGTCGACGCTATGTCGTTCCGATCGCGATAACCCGTGCCTTGCCGTCGCGATCGACGCCGCGGCCTAATATTTCCCGTCCTTGGATTCCACCATCCTCGGGTTAAGGAACTGGCGCGAGACCCAACGCGAGCTCGTTGACAAAGCCGTGCGCGTCTCGGGGCGCTCCCTCGCGCAGCTCGCGCATGCCGGACTCTTGCGCGAAGCCGCAGCCGAAGTCCAAAACGACTACCGCCGTAAACAAGTCGATGCGACCGCTCCAGGGCACGGCATCGAAGGCGTAAGGGATCAAGACCTCACCGACGCTCTGGCACGCCTCAAGGCCAAAGGACGGCCCGTCTCGGCCTCAACGCTGCGCGGACAAACCGGCGTCGCCTTCCGCACCTGCCAACACTTCCTCGGACGGAAAGCCGAAGCGCTCGGACTCTACCTACAACCCGACGGCAAAACCTATAGCTGGACGCCAGCACGACCGGGGGCCGCGGCCGCGGCACCGGCACCGATCGCGGACGGCAACGATGGGACCGCAAAATTGCGATGATTCGACAGGCAAAACATGAGCTCGTCAATAGGCAACGGTTCTGT
>CAXTIY010000130.1:0-8754 GCA_964244215.1 uncultured bacterium | reverse complement strand
GGTCGCGATCGCGACAACTCAGGGATCGAAGAGAACGTCGTGCGCGTTAATCGCGTCGCGAAGGTCGTCAAGGGCGGTAAGCGTTTCAGCTTTTCCGCGCTCGTCGTCGTCGGCGATCGCAAGGGACGCGTCGGTTTCGCAATCGGTAAAGCGGGCGAAGTGCCCGAAGCGATTCGCAAGGGCGTGGAGCAGGCGAAGAAGGCCATGATCACCGTGCCGATGGTCGAGCGGACCATTCCGCACGAAGTGAACTTCTCGGTCGGCGCGGGGCGCGTCTTCATGAAGCCCGCGGCACCCGGGACGGGCGTGATCGCCGGTGGCCCGATGCGCGCGGTGCTCGAACTCGCGGGCATTCACGACATCCTTACGAAGTCGCTCGGCAGCTCGAATCCGATCAACGTCGTGCTCGCGACCTATCAAGCGCTCAAGTCTCTCAAGACGGCCGAAACGGTCGCCAAGCTTCGCGACAAAACGGTCGCCGAACTTTACGCTTAACTACCTGCCGCGACGCATCGGCTCGTAAGAGGAATCCATGGCTAAACCAAAGTCTTCTCGTACATCCGCACCCGCGCCGAAAGCTGCGGCTGTTCCCGCAATCGCGCGCGGCGGCGGCTTGACGTCGGGCGCGCCTGCCCCGCTTGCGACCTTACGTGAAAATGCTGGTGCTCGCCCGAAGCGTACGCGCGTCGGACGCGGTCATGGTTCGGGCATGGTCAAGACCGGCGGCGAAGGCGGCAAAGGTCAGACCGTGCGCTCGGGCGGCGGTAAGGGGCCGGCCTTCGAAGGCGGCCAGACACCGTGGGCCCGTCGTCTTCCGCATCGCCGCGGTTATTCGCAAAAAGCGCGCGACATCGGCCACTTCCGCACGACCTTCGCCGTCGTAAACATCGCGAAGTTAACCGGCTGGGATCCGTCGCTCGAAGTATCGCCGCAGACGCTGATCGAGAAGAAGCTCGTCACGAAGGCCCCCGACGGCGTGAAGATCCTCGGCGGCACGAAGGACGGCCAGACGTTGCCCCAGGGCCTGCGTTTCCGCGACGTCGTCTTCTCCGTTAGCGCCCGCGAGGCGCTCACCGCCGCCGGCGCTCATTTGGGTGACGACGTGAATCCCGCGACCGGCTCCGAAGCCTAAATCTTTGCTCGAAAATCTCCGCGCCGCTCTCCTCGTCCCGGATATTCGCAAGCGAATCGGGTTCGTGCTGTTCGCTTTTGCGGCGTTCGTTTTCATGATCCACGTGCAGTTGCCCGGCGTCGACGACGCGCGTTGGCAGAATCTGCTTAAAGAAGGCACGTTTTACAATTTCCTCGGCTTCTTGTCGGGCGGTGCGTTGCAACGGCTTTCGATAATCGCGATGGGCATTACGCCCTACATCAATGCATCGATCATCATGCAGCTGATGACGGTCGTCTTGCCGCAGCTCGAAGACCTAGCGAAAAAAGGCGGCGAAGAAGGCCGCAAAAAGATTAGCCAGTACACGCGCTGGCTCACGATTATCCTCGCCGTCGTGCAAGGCACGACGATGTCGGTGAATATGAGCCGCGCCGGCGTTTTCTACGATCCGTCCGTGCAGTTCATCGTATTTGCCGTGATCGCGTTCGTCGCCGGTACGCTCTTCTTGATGTGGCTCGGCGAGCAAATTACGGATAAGGGCATCGGCAACGGCGTTTCGCTGATTATCTTCATCGGCATCGTGTTGCGCTATCCGACGTACGTCGGGCAGACGATTCAAGCGGGACAAAAGGACGGGCTCAACGTGCTCGGCCTTGTCTTGTTCCTCGCGATCGCGATCTTCACGATCATTTCTATCATCTTCATGTATCAGGGGCAGCGCCGCATTCCGGTGCAGCAAGCGCGTCGCGTCGTCGGCCGCAAGATGTTCGCCGGCCGCGCTTCCTACATTCCGCTGCGCCTCAACAATGCGGGCGTTATCTCGATCATTTTCGCGATCTCGATCTTGCTATTGCCGCAGCAAGCGCTTTCGTGGTTCCAACATTCCGGCGTCGCGCCGACATATTGGCACCTCGGGCCGCTCGAATTTCCCGCAAATTCAACTGCGACGTCGCTGTCATTGCAAACGTGGTTCAGCCCGAACAGCTTCTTGTATAACTTAGCCTATTTCGTGCTGGTCGTGATGTTCACGTTCTTCTATAGCTCGATCGTCGTGAACGTGAAAGACATCGCGGACAACCTGAAAAAGAGCGGTTCGTTTATCCCCGGAATTCGTCCGGGCGCCCCGACCGAAGACTACATTCGGCGTATCTTGTTACGTATCACGACGGTCGCCGCGGTTTATCTCGGATTGCTCGCGATTCTGCCCTCGACGTTGCAGCGCGGTCTCGGTGTGACGACGTTCTATCTCGGTTCGACCTCGCTCCTGATCGTCGTCGGCGTTGCGCTCGACACGATGACGCAAATCGAAGCACGGCTCGCGATGCGCGATTATAAGGGCTTCATCAAGCGATGACCGCGCAAGGCACGGCGGGAGGCGGCATGCGGCTCGTTTTTCTCGGGCCGCCGGGCGCCGGTAAAGGCACGCAGGCGAAGGCCCTCGAGGATCGCTACGCATTGCGTCAGATCTCGACGGGCGATATCTTGCGTCGGCACGTCGCGCAGAAGACCGAACTCGGTTTGCAGGCGAAGTCGTTCATGGATTCGGGCAAGCTCGTTACCGACGACCTCATCATCGCGATGATGGAGCACGAGCTCAAGGGCTCCGACTCATTCATCCTCGACGGCTTTCCGCGAACCGTGGCGCAGGCCGAAGCGCTCGATGCGTTGCTCGCCCGTCTCGCGTTGCCGCTCACGGCCGTACTGCTATTCGAAGCGGACCGCGATACGCTGTTCGCTCGCTTAACCGGCCGCTGGACCAATCCGCGTAGCGGCCGCAGCTACCACATGCTCTTTCACCCGCCCGCCGTCGCGGGCGTCGATGATGAAGACGGCGGCCCACTTATTCAGCGGCCCGACGATACCCCCGAGGTCGTCTCTAAGCGCCTGAGCACCTACGAACTTGAAACGGCTCCGCTCGTCGCCTACTACGAGCCACGCGGCATTCTTGCTCGCATCGACTCGCTCAAACCGATCGACGACGTCGCGGCCGACGTCGCGCGGTCGCTCGGCGTGCGGGACGGCGTGCTCGGATGATCACGATGAAGTCGGCCCGCGAAATCGAGATCATGCGCCGTAGCGGCAAGATCACCTCGGCAGTGCTTGCGGATTTGCTCCGCTCGGCGCGGGCGGGTATGACGCTACGCGAAATCGACCGGCTCGCCGAAAAAGGCATCCGCGATCGCGGCGGCATCCCGACCTTCAAAGGCTATCACGGCTATCCGGCCTCCGTTTGCCTGTCGGTCAATGAAGTCGTAGTGCACGGCATACCGGGCAATCAGGTTCTCAAAGACGGCGATATCCTTTCGATCGACATCGGTACCACGTTCGAAAACTACGTTTCGGACACGGCTGCGACCGTCGCTATCGGCAATATCTCGCTCGAAGCGCAACGCTTGCTGCGCGTCACGCAAGAGGCGCTCATGATCGGCATCGCTCAGATGCAAAAGGGCAACCGCCTCTCCGATATCGGCCATGCGGTCCAGGCTCATGCCGAGCGCAACGGCTACGGCGTCGTGCGGGCGCTGGTCGGGCACGGGATCGGTACGAAGATGCACGAGGAGCCGCAGGTGCCCAATTGGGGCGACGCAGGCAAGGGCATCACCCTCAAGACCGGGCTGTGCCTGGCCGTCGAGCCGATGATTACCGAAGGCACCCACGAGGTGGAAACCCTAGCGGACGGCTGGACGGTTGTAACGGCGGATGGTAAGCTAGCCGCGCACTTCGAGCACACCATCGCCCTCACGGACGAGGGTCCTCGCATCTTGACCTTACGCGACGACGATTTCATGGAACTCGACGTCGACGCATATCGCCCCAAGGCCGAGGTCGCCGCGTGAGCGCGGCAAGCAGTCACGTCACGTACAGGAACCGAGCATGAAAGTCAGACCGTCAGTCAAGCGCATTTGCGAGAAATGCATCATCATTCGCCGCGAAGGTAAGGTCCGCGTGCTTTGCGAGGCCAATCCCAAGCACAAGCAGGTACAAGGTTAATGGCACGTATCTCCGGCATCGATCTTCCGCGCGATAAGCGCATCGAGATCGGTCTCACCTATATCTTCGGCATCGGCCTTCCGACCGCCCAAAAGATTCTCGCGCGCGCCGGAATCGATCCGAATACGCGCGTCAAGAATCTCAGCGAAGACGAAGAGAAGAAGCTCCGCGACGCGATCGACGGCACGGTTAAAGTCGAAGGCGATCTACGGCGCGAAGTCGCGGGCCACATCAAGCGGCTCTCCGATATTGGCTGCTATCGCGGCTTGCGTCATCGTCGCGGGCTGCCGGTTCGCGGCCAGCGCACGAAGACCAATGCCCGTACGCGCAAAGGTCCCAAAAAGACCGTCGGCGCGAAGAAGAAGGCCGTTAAGAAGTAGCTTCTCCGGGGACCGTACGTGAGAAAAAGCCGGCATATGATGCCGGCTTTTTGCGTGAACGTACGAACGAGGAATCTACTGGCCCGGAACTTCTCCGAGGAACGTACCCCAATTCGCCAACAGGCTGCGAGGCCCGTTCGGAACGTACTCGGTGCCGAACCACAGGTTGCCCCGTTCGTCGGATACCGCCGCGGAGTAATCTCCCCACCGAGCGACCCCGTTGCCGCCATAGGCGGCGTATGCGGTAAAGCCATCGTCGGGTAACGCGCCCGGTCCGGCCAATCGTGCGCTCTGATTCGCGCGATTTAAGGGGACGTATATCGCACTCGGGTAGTATTTTGGCCCAGTTAGCGTGCTTACCAGCACCGCCTTCCCCTTCGCGTTAACGCCGATCGACGGATAGATCACGTTCTGACCGGCAACCGCGACGTATCCTTGGCCGGAGATTCCGGCGGAGAGCTTTCCTGCCGAAACGGATGGCGTGACGACGAAAAATGCGTCGCCCGCTTCGGTCTTGCCGTCGACGCGCACGCTCGTACCGACGCCGGCCCACAGCCTCCCCTCTGCCAAAACGACCTCGTGCATCCGGTCGTCTCCGCTATCGATTAATTCGAGCGGAGCGTTAAGGGATTTGCCGAGCGGCCGCGGACCATTTTTTTGCGTAGCGGGAGGCGGTATACCGTATGCTTCACTTCGTACGACGACGTGCTGAAGTTTCACGTGCGGAGTCGGATTCCATAATGAAGCCGTATTGGTCAACGCCCACGCAGCGATACGGTTATCATTGAGCCCGAAAAAATCGAGAGAACTTAAAAAGTACTCGGTTCCGTTTGCCGTTTGATGGTCTCGGCGTAACTCCGGCGTAATGGCGGGGTGTACGGAGTACCAAATACCACTTGGATCGGGCGTTCCTAGGGCGCCGAGATCCAGATGGACGACCGTCGGCAGGATGCCGAGCGCGAGCGAGATTTTCGATAGTGCGTAGACTTGCGCGCCATTAAAGCCCGGGTTGAATAGCGGAAATTCGTTGGTACTAATATAGATACCGTTCGCATCCGCCCCGAGTAGCGGTTGATCGCCGAAGCACGGACAACCAGGGTTCCGTCGGTCGCTCGTATCGAACAAAAGAACGTTAAAAGCTCCGGTCGGATCGGGACTCTGGCTGACCGCAATAAGCTGCGCCGCTTGTCCGTTGTCCGCGCCGGTCGCCGCATTGACGCCGAACTCGAGTTCCGAGACGTACCAACGCTGCGTATCGCGGTCGAAGTAACATTCCGGGTCTGAAAGAAACGGTCCGTAGGGACCAGTCGGACGAACGATCTCGGGAGCCAATTCAAAGAATGCGTTCATCGGCTCCGGGCCGCTTACGAGCGTTCCGCCTTGCGTATACACGGACAAGGCGTTATTGATCGTCTCCAGCACGTAACCGTTACCCACGCACAGCCCTTGGTCCGGCGGCTCGAGCGAAAACTGGGTGTTGGCATAGATCCCGGAGCCGGCGTTGCGTTGGTCGTAATGAGATAAACCGGGAAATCCGAAAAACCCGGGATCCGGAGCGATGACGCTGCGCCCCGCTACGTTAGGCAGCGCGACGGACGTACGCGCCGCAGCGAAGTTGCGTTGATTCATTTCCGGGCGGACGTCGATTGCCGCATGTCCGCGTTTATCACGACGAGTCTCGCGGCGCGTCGCGCTGGACGTGTCCACATGGATCGTGCCGAGCGTGCGGATACTGGTCGTGCCGCGAAAGGTGAGAGGCTGGAGCGATTGCGCGGGGCGCTCGGATGCGACGACCGTTCCTAACGATCGGGCCGCGACCGGTGTGCCGATTAACACAGTGGTCAATAACGCTAATGTTAAAATCGAACTTTTCAGAAGGGTACCTCCTAAAGCAAAATCCACGAAACCAACCGGTTCGAGTAGGCCTACGGCAATTAAGGAGCGATTCGGAACGAACGATTAACAAAACGCGGCCGCGACCGTATCTGAGCGGGCGTCTCATGGCTCGCTCCATGATACCTTAAAATCCGGAGCGGGGAATCAGGGTCGTAGGTCACGATTCGATTACCCGCGCTGTATCGCACCGTCGTCGAATCGCGCTCGAACGTTTCCCAGTCGATGGACTAAACGAGATAATATATACCGGTTCTCGATCTTGATCGAGAATTTCGGGAACGTGGTCGCGATCGTGTAGCGCGCCTATCGCCTGCGCGTCGGCAAGTTGGAACGCGCGACGAACGGCACGCAGCGTGGCCGAAAATGTCTCATCCTCTTCGGGAAATATTCGGTCCGCCGGAAACCAGTCTGTCAGATGGACGTTTTCGAGAATCCTCAAAAACTGCGGGCGAACGCCCGCTAGGAACGATGTAATTCCGCGCTCCTCCGCGTCGTGCAGAAATCGCTCGAGGTGTTCGACCACGACGACATCCGGGTTCCACGTTCTCTTAAGGCGCAAGACGACATACTTGATTCCCGTTCGGTCCGTCTCTTCGATAATTTGCTCGAGAAACCGATGAAACTGCGGGGCCGCTCCGAAAAAGAGTTCGCCTTCCAAATCGTAGATGAGCAGTGTCTTTGCCCGCTCCTCGCCCGGACGGCGCTCGCGGATTAGGCGCTCCGGCGTGACGATGAGTTCGCGCATATCGGCCGCGAAGCTCGGGGAATGAACATTACGATCGAAAGCGCCACGCCGACGAGGATCGAATCTTGGACGTCGATAAAAATCGCTGTAAACGCCGTGACTGCGACGAGTGCGGCATCGAAGCGAGACGCGCGAATCGCGTAGCCGAGACGTTTCCAATCGATTAGGCGAGCCGCGGTGATCAACAAGAGTCCGGCCAGAACCGACTTTGGAATGAAACGCGCGTACGGTCCGAGGAGCACGACGACGATGGCAACGATGATGCCCGAGTAGACGCCGAAAGCACGCGTGATGGCTCCGGCTTGAAAATTGATCGCGGAACGCGTCAACGACCCGGAGCCGGGCAGAGCTTGAAAGAAGCCGCCGACGACGTTGCCCGTACCTTCGGCGAGGCATTGGCGATTGTAATCCAATGGTTCGCGCGTGTAGGTAGCGATCGACTTAGCCACCGCGAGTGCTTCGAGTAAGCCGAGGAAAGCAATCGCTACGGCTCCCTTGAGCAGGCGTAGGAATAACGGCAGGTCTATCGTAGGAATGTGAAACGTGGGAAGCGCCGCCGGAATAGCGCCGACGACGGCAACGATCGTTTTACCGCCAGCCCCGGGAGACGACCAACCGAAGTAGGCTGCGACGGCCGAAACGAGCAGTAGCCCGGCGAGCATGTCGATGCGCGGAAACTTGTACTTCGCGACCAGCTTGTGTATGAGCAGGACGATGGCTATCGTGCCGATTCCGAGCGACGGCACGCGGATTAAACATTCCCGTGCTCAGCGTTAGCCACGCATTGACCAGCACCGATTGGTCTCCGGTCCCCTTCTTCGCAGCCCCCACGAAATTCCCGATTTGCCCTATCGCGATGAGCAAGCCGGCTCCCGCCATGAACCCCAGAATAACCGATTCCGAGACGTAACGCGTTAGATCGCCGAGTCGCAAGACGGCGATGAGGATCTGGATCGTCCCCGCGATGATGCCGAGCAAGAAGAGGGCTTCGAAAGCGTCGAGGCGTCCCGCGAAGGGCGCGAGCGCGCTAAAGATCACGAGCGAAATGGCGTTAGTCGGCCCGTTAATCAAATGCGACGACGAACCAAGAATAGAGGCGACGATCGTAATGACGATTGCGGAATACAAACCGTAACGCGGATCGACGCCCGCGATTAGCGCATAAGCGATCGCCTGCGGAACGGCGATTGCGGCGACCGTCGCACCCGCGCGATAAAGCCCGAGATCGACCGAACGAATTTAGGCCACGGCGAGAATCGAACCCGCTCATAGCGGTTTTGCGGACCGCCGCCTTCCCATTTGGCTACGTGGCCGCGAGCACGTTCCGTAGGCGCTTCGAGACTTCGGCTTCGCTCATAGTTGATTACGTCGAACTGCCAAGCCATCAATCGCAAAGGTGAATCCATGTTCGTGTTCCCCGCGCCGACATAAGAAAAGCCCCTCTCCGGTAAAGGCGAGGGGCCGCGAACATCAGCGTCGGACGCTAGATCGTATGCTAAACCTCACCGGTCGTAAAGAAATTGGGTCGACAACAACAGTGACGGATTAGCGATTTCATTGCTGCCAATGATAACGCTCAAGGGCGGTGGACGTCGAGTGATATGCCGCAGTTCACGTCGTGGTCGACTCGC
>CAXTIY010000129.1:5039-8764 GCA_964244215.1 uncultured bacterium | reverse complement strand
GAGATAACTATAGATCATGTACGGCAAAGCGATGTTGATGAGAAGTTCGATAGCCACCTTGCCGGCGACTCCGCCTTTGAACGCGCGCACGCTAACCGTCGCGCCCCGCGATGGCGCTCTGCTGGACCGCTTTAGCGAGATCCATGTAGGATGATCTCATGAGCCTTACTTTCTCGCACGATGTTCCTTTGGATGAGACGATGGTCTTCGACGAACAGTACGAAGAAGTTCTCCAACTCACGTTGGAAGCGAAGCTCGACCTGTTACTGCATACGATCGCGATTTGGTTACGTTGTGACGGCGAACTCGCAGGCGAGATCTATGGACTCTCGCCGAAACGCATGTGGGACGAGTGCGACGAAGAAATCGAAGACACGGATACATCCGACGGCGATTCTCTGTACGTTTTCTCGACGACGATCTTGCCGAAATTTCAAGGGCGAGGCTTAGCGACGTTACTGAAAGCATACTTTCAAGGCCTGGCCACGGCCCGCGGTTACAAAGCGATCGTCGGGCATGCAACGTCGCCCGCGATGATTCGCGTCAACGAGAAATTCGGGGCGACGTTCGGACCGAAGCATGAGAACTGGTACGGTACGCAGCGCTCCGCGTACTTCTATCGCATCGCGCTATAAAAGCGCCGCTTCCGGGCGGCGCGAGCGGCAGTAGACCTCGTGCGAACGGCCTCGAGAAGCTATTAGGGAGCCGGAGATACTGCTGCCGGCTCGACGGTTTTCTTATGCGAAGCGTCATCCGCCCGAGCAGCGGGCACCACGGGCGCCGGATGCACGACTGCGGGATGCTCGACCGGAGCGGGATGCGCGACCGGAGCCGCGTGCACGACCGGAGCGGGATGCACGACTGCGGGATGCACGACCGGAGCCGGATGCACGACTGCGGGATGCACGACCGGAGCCGCGTGCACGACCGGAGCGGGATGCACGATTGCGGGATGCACGACCGGAGCCGGATGCACGACCGGAGGCACGTGCACGATCGCAGGATGCACGACTGGAGCCTCGTGCCCGATTGGCGCCGCGCGCACTACTGCGGGATGCGCTACCGGAGCTGCATGCACGACCGGAACCGCATGCACGACCGGCGCCGCATCCATGACCGGAGCCGCATGCACGACCGGCGCCACATGCACGATCGGCGCCGCATGTGCGACCGGAGCCGCATGCACGACCGCAGGATGCGCGACCGGCGCCGCAGGCACGACCGCAGGATGCGCCACCGGCGCCGCATGCACGACGGCAGGATGCGCGAGCGGAGCCGTATGCACTGCCGTGTTGATGACGGGCTTGCGAACGACCGTTCCTTTTACGATGTCGCTGCGCTGCGGCGGCAGGGCGCCTGCCGGACGATTTGCGGCACTGAGCGGGCGCGCTACGACCAGCGTCGCCGGCCGATTATTATTTACTTTTGCCAGCTGCCGACGATCCTGCGCGGCCGTTTTCACATGTTGCTGTTGCGCGGCCGTCAATCCCAAATGATGCGCGTGCGCGACCGCAAGCTGCGCCGCGGTCGGCCGTACACCGACGCCGCGCGGGCCGCCATTGTAACTTACGTGTGCCATCGACGAAGCGGCGTTAACGCTACGGTCCACGTAGGTGCGATAGCCGTTCGTACGATTGACGCGGGTTACGTAGGTGTTGTAGTCCACCGTGTCACCCGACCAACGCGCGCCGTTGTAACCGTTGCCGTTATAGCCGCCGCCGTAATTGACGCCTCCGTAGTAGCCGACCGATTTTGCCCAATAGCCCTGGTTCCACGCATAGCCGCCGTTATTATATTGCCAATAACCGGGCGTCCACAGATAGCCTTGTTGCGGTGCCTGAACCCACGTACCGGGAACCCAATAGTAACCGTATTGACCCCACTGCCAGTAACCCGGCTGCCATAGATAGTTCGGCGCCGGAACGTATGGTTGTTCGTAATCGGGATTCGAGGGCGGAGCATAGTCGCTATCGACGGCGTTCGCTTGCCCGACGTACGGTTGGCCATCGGCCGATTCGATGGACACCACGCGATCGGCATCGTCCCAGTCGACGCTCGCGCCGAGCGCTTCCGAGACGAAGCGAAGTGGCACGTACGTACTCGCACCCACGATATAAGGCGCGACGTCCAAAATTCGCGCTTGGCCGTCGATGGTGGCTTGCGTCGAACCGATCTGCAGGGAGATCGTGCGGCGGTTACCCGTCGCGTCGATCCTGCCGTTCGAGTAAACGACGCTCGCGCCCAGACGCTCGAAAACGCCGCGTAGCGGAACGAAGACGCGCCCGGCCTCGATCGTCGGCGGAGGCGAGAGATCGACCTCGGAACCGTCGACCGTGACGGCGAGCTGTGCGGCAGCCGCGAGTCCGAGACTCAGTACGAGAGCGATCGAGACGGCGCTACCGGCCGCGTGCTTAACGAAATGTTTTGACAGCATCTTAGCCCCAGGCCGCGTTACGGCGTTGCATCTTTAGGTAATGCGTCGGCGTTTGGCTTCGAGGGTGTTAGCCGGCGTGGAAGGTCGTTTCGTCAACGCTTATCGCAGATGAAAAGTTCAGCCTCTGCCAACATGCCTGCGGCGCAAGTGTTACCTTGGAGTATGAGTCAACTTGTCGAGAAAACCGGCCTATTAACCAAAGGCTATGCCGCGCAGTCGACGGGCGCGCCGCTCGCTCCACTCAGCTTCAAACGTCGCGAGGCGCGCACGAACGATGTCGTGATCGATATCGCGTTCTGCGGTATCTGCCATTCCGACATCCATCAAGTACGCGACGAATGGGGCGGGGCGACCTTTCCAATGGTTCCAGGCCACGAGATCGCGGGCACCGTCAAGAGCGTCGGCTCTGCCGTTACCAAGTTTAAAGTCGGCGACCGAGTCGGCGTCGGCTGCTTCGTCGATTCGTGTCGCGAATGCGACGCCTGCAAAGCCGGCACGGAACACTACTGTACCGGGCTCGTGCTGACGTACAACGGCCGCGAGAAAGACGGCACGCCGACGATGGGCGGCTATTCCGAAAACATCGTCGTCGACGAACGTTACGTGCTGAACATTCCGGCGAATTTGCCACTCGATGCAGCGGCGCCGCTCCTCTGTGCCGGCATCACGCTCTATTCGCCGCTAAATCATTGGCATGCGGGCCCCGGCAAGAAAGTCGCGATCGTCGGCCTCGGCGGCCTCGGACACATGGGCGTCAAACTCGCGCACGCACTCGGAGCGGAAGTGACCGTGCTCAGCCAAACCCTGAGCAAAGCAGACGACGGCAAACGCCTGGGCGCCGACCACTATTACGCGACGTCGGATCCACAGACGTTCGAGAAGCTTGCGGCGACGTTCGACCTCATCGTCAACACCGTTTCCGCGGCGCTAGATTGGAATCAATACCTCGGTCTGCTCAAGGTCGAGGGGACGATGGTCGTCGTCGGCATTCCGAATGCGCCGGTTCCCATCAGTGCGTTCGGACTCGTCGGCGGACGCCGCAGCCTCGCGGGTTCGATGATCGGCGGGATTGCCGAGACTCAAGAAATGCTCGACTTCTGCGGCAAGCACGGCATCACGAGCGACATCGAGACCGTTAGCATGCAAGACGTCAACGCCGCTTACGAGCGCGTGCTCAAGAGCGACGTTCGCTACCGATTCGTTATCGACATGAAGTCGCTGCAAACGAATTAAGAAGTAAGCGTGCTCTCCGGATACGATCGGCTTGGCGAAAGCGGTACGTTCGTGTAAT
>CAXTIY010000129.1:0-4939 GCA_964244215.1 uncultured bacterium | reverse complement strand
TTGCGAACGCCGTCGTCGGCAACGTGCTTTAAAACGGTATCGCGACCGCCCACGGTGTCGCTTCGGAGGGCGCCCGAGCCAGCGCTAAGATCAGCGCCAACAAAGCGATGGAAGTCGCCGCGCTTCTAAAATTCGGCTTCGAGCTCAGCGAGTTCATCGGGCTCGGCTTTCGCCGCCGCAACCCACTCCATCACCGCCGGAAACGCCATGATCCGATCGCAATACTCCGAATTCGCGGCGGATATCGGCACGTGATAGGTGAGAAATCGCGTAACGACCGGCGCGAACATCGCATCGGCCACGGTAGGCGTGCCGAAGAGAAACGGGCCACCCGACGACGCGAGACTTTCGTGCCAAATCGTCTCGATCCGATCGATATCGGCTTGCGCTCCGGCCCAAACCTTGAAGCCGGGGTAACTCGCCTTTACGTTCATCGGCAACGCCGCGCGCAGATTGTGGAAACCCGCGTGCATCTCACCGGAGATCGAGCGACAGCGCGCGCGTGCGACGCGTTCTTGCGGCAAAAGCCCGCGTTCCGGATGGAGTTCGGCCAGGTATTCCGCTATCGCGAGCGTGTCCCAAACCTTGATACCGGCGTGGTCTAAGCAAGGGACGAGAAACGAAG
Source organism: uncultured bacterium (assembly GCA_964244215.1). Classification (GTDB taxonomy): domain Bacteria; phylum Vulcanimicrobiota; class Vulcanimicrobiia; order Vulcanimicrobiales; family Vulcanimicrobiaceae; genus CAXTIY01. The sequence continues at coordinate 4,314 of CAXTIY010000129.1, read as the reverse complement.
GCGACAAAAGCAACAGCTCCGCTCGCGTCGACGGTTCATCGCTCGATCGGTGTTCCTCGCTGAACTCGAGCCCGGCCATCTTACAAAGAAGCCAGCCGCGCAGCGACCACGATGAATAGTTTTTGCTGCTGATCGTGAGGGTCGTTTCGGCCATGGCGCCTTTCCTACAACATGACGGTCGTTATTCGCCCTCGTATGCCGCGCCTTGGGACACGACGTGTGCGAGGCACCGCTCGTGATGTACCAAATGTATCAAGCGCAGTGCGACGTCGCGGCACCGCTGCAGGCGATGGCGAAGGTCGCCAACACGTCGCTGAAGCATCCGGCAACGGGGCTCTTCTCGAATTACGTAACCGCGCGTTACGGTGCGGCGTACGATTTGGTCGCTCGCAGCGGATTAACGCACGTGCGACCGTCGTTCGGTATCGATTCGGTCGAGATCGCGGGCGACACGCTCGCCGTCCGTGAAGAACGCGTGCAGGTGACGCCGTTCGCGACACTGCTGCGTTTTGCCAAAGACGTCGCAACACCGCAACCGCGCGTGCTGCTCGTCGCACCGCTTTCGGGACATTTCGCGACGCTATTGCGGAGCACCGTGAAAACGATGCTGCCCGAACACGACGTCTACATTACCGATTGGCATAACGCTCGCGACGTGCCGCTCGCGGACGGTCGCTTCGATGTCGACGATTACATCGACCACATCATCCGCTTCCTCGAAACGATGGGACCGGGCGCCCACGTCGTTGCCGTCTGCCAGCCGTGCGTTCCCGTTCTCGCGGCGGTCGCGGTGATGGCCGAAGCCGGCGACTCCGCGCCGAGCAGCATGACGCTGATGGCCGGCCCCATCGACGCTCGCGTGAACCCGACCAAAGTGAATACGCTCGCCACGAGCAAGCCGATCGCATGGTTCGAACGCCTCGTCGACCGCGTACCCTATCGCTATGCGGGCGGCGGCAGGCGCGTCTATCCCGGTTTCATACAACTGCTCGCATTCTTGAACATGAACCTCGAGCGCCACGTCAAGGCGCACCGCGATATGTTCGATGCGCTTGCGAAAAACGATCGCGCGAGCGCCGCGGCGACCCGCGCGTTCTACGACGAGTATTTCGCCGTACTCGATCTGCCGGCTGAGTTTTATCTACAAACGGTACGTACGATTTTTCAGGACCATACGATGGCGCGCGGGCAGTATACGTATCGTGGCCGCCGCGTGGAGCCGGGCGCGATTCGCCGCACGTCGCTCTTGACGGTCGAGGGAGAGCGAGACGATATCTGCGGGCTCGGTCAAACGCTCGCGGCCCAAGATCTCTGTACCGGGCTAAAACCGTTTCGCAAACGCCACCATCTGCAACCGGGCGTCGGACACTTCGGCGTTTTTAACGGCAGCCGTTGGAACGCTCAGATCTATCCGGTGCTCAAGAATACGATTCTAGCAAGCAATTAGGTTCGTTCCCCGCTATTATTGTGATAGCGGTCGCCGGTGCCCGCATCAGCGTGGCAAAAGAGGGCAGCCGCGTCCGGCTCGGACAAAGTATCGCACGGTGAAGCCCGCAGCAGCTATTTTGCTAATAGCGCTCGTCACCGGTTGCAGCCGCCTCGGCCACGGGGGAATAGCGGAGCGACGGACCCACGCGCACGAGCTTCGCATCGGCGGCATCGGCGATGTGACCACGCTCAATCCGCTGCTCTCGAGCGACCTCGTAATGAGCTGGATGTCGCAGATGACGATGGCGTATCTCGTTCGCTACGATGCGACGAATCGCCCAATTCCCGAAGTCGCCATGGCAGTTCCATCGAAAGTAAATGGCGGAATTAGTGCCGACGGCAAAACGCTCACGTATCGCCTGCGGCGCGGAATTCGGTGGTCTGATGGAGCGCGGCTCGATGCAGACGACGTCGTATTCTCAACGCGCCTCGTCCTGGATAAGAAAACGAACACCGTTACTCGCGACGGTTGGGATCGGATCGCAAAGATCGAGGAACCGGACAAATACACCGTCGTGTTCCGCTTGCGCGAACCTTATGGTCCGTTCGCAGCGACATTTTTTTCAACGGGCGGCGCGAATCCGGCAATCATGCCGAAACATCTGCTCGCGCATACGCGCGGAATCAATAGCGACCCGTACAACGCTCTTCCGATCGGCGCCGGTCCCTTCAAATACGTTCGGTGGCAACGCGGCGATCGCATCGAGCTAGCGGCCAACGGCCAATACTGGCGCGGTCGCCCGAAGCTCGATCGAGTCACGTACCGTATCATCCCCAATCGTGACACCCTGTTCGCCGCTCTGCAAACGGGAGATGTGGATCTGTGGCCTGCCGCCGCGCCGGCATATTTTCCACGCGCAACGGCGATTCCGGGCTTCCGCGTTATACGTCAGCCGAGCTACGCTTACGGACACCTCGACTTTAATCTAACTCACAAGAGCGTTGCAGATCGGACGGTACGCAAAGCCTTGGAGCTCGCCTACGATCGACGAACCGCGCGCGATAAAATCGGCCATCGAATCGGCATCCTACAAGATGCGTTCGTTTCTCCCGCAGCGCCGTTCTACAATGGTACGCTTGGGTTCACCGGGTACGATCCCGCCAAGGCGAATGCGATGCTCGATCGGGCGGGATGGCAGCGCGCGAGCGACGGCATCCGCTCCAAAGGCGGCGTGCGGCTTATCATCGCCCTCGTGTCGAATACGGGCAGTCCCGACACGGATCGACGAATCGAGCTGATCCGTCAGGGTTGGCAGCAGATCGGCGTAGCGCTGGTGCGCAAGAATGTGGCACCGGCTCTACTATTCGCGGCTTACGCCGACGGCGGAACCATTTTCACGGGCAGATTCGATGCCGTTTTCTTTGCCTCGTATCCTAGTGCTTCGCTCTCGCCTGCCGATGCGTACAGCTGTCGCTCTATTCCCCCAAGCGGGCAGAACGATACACATTGGTGCGATCGCCAAGCGCAGCATGCGATCGACGCGTTCCTCGCGACGTACGATGTGGCGAAACAGCGCAAAGCTAGCTTCATCGTTCAGCAGCGCCTCGTGACAGAGGTGCCGACGATCGTAAGCTCTATCCAAGAAGACCTATTCGTCACAACTCGTAAGCTGATGGGTTTCCATCCGAATCAGGTTACATTTTTCGACGATATGATGTCTGCAGACGTTAAGAATTAGCGATTAGCCGCGTAAAGCCCTTATGGAATGTCATTCGGAAACTCGGAAAGTGAACGATCCGCAACATAAAACGGGCCGAGACGCCAAAAGCCGGACTGCGTGGGGTGCGGCGACAGGCGCACGTCCGCGTCCGTAGGACGCCCATCTTGGTCTTGGAGTTCTACGAATTCCGCGAGGGCGTCTTTGTCCGGTTTGCTTTTAAATATGCAGTAGCAGATCAACGGCTAACATTCCTAAGGGTTCTGCCGCGCGCGTAACAACGAAAAAGAAACACTCGCCCAGCAGTTTAATGGATCGATTAGGTCAATTACTTCTTGTTGTCGACTGGATTCATATCGGGACGAAGCGGTCGCGGCTGGTAAGCGCTTGGGGACGCCAACCGCTCTTTACTCGGGCGATCCGGCTTATACAGACGGCCATATAAGCGTTATGTTAATGATACGGGCGTCGAGACGTGCCTGCAAGATTGCAGCCGGCCCGATTGCGCCGCTCATCAAGAAAAATGCTCGGGCCGAACGGCCCGATGCCTCCTGCTTGGCGAAGCAGGAGGTGCGTCGCATCGCATCACCCGCCCGCGTTCGCTTAGATACGCGGTGCCGCGCAGATCTTTACCTACACTAAGTTGGGAGCAACTATGACTAGCGCAATACTAACCTGGTTATTCGTGACTTTGAGCAGCTTCGGCGCTCACATAGCCGTCGGCGGCGGAGGTCCGATCCCAAAACCGCACATCGCCAACAGTGTCTCGGGCCCAACGGTCGGCGGAGGAGGCCCAATCTCGAGGTGACGCCGATCGCCAGAGGAATTCTCGGCACGTTCTGCTAGGAATGACGGCTACTGACGGAATTAGTCCATCGACCGGCTAACCGGCTAGTTCGCCCACATTGCCATAGTCGCTTCCCATTGAGAGGCTATTGCCAACATGCACCTTTCTCGATCGGAGCTTAGCAGAACGTCGGGTGACGGCGCGCGGTATCGCCGCGCGCTGTTTTCCTGGGAAGCGGGCGACTACGATCGATGCCTTGGGCTACTCGATGAGATCGCCATCGATCGCCATACCTCCGAGTCGATTCTCCTTCGCGCCCGCTCGCTGATCCGCGTCAACCGCCTCTCTGAAGCAAAGGCATGGTTGATGTCGAACGCGGCT
>CAXTIY010000128.1:0-8773 GCA_964244215.1 uncultured bacterium | reverse complement strand
CGATCTCCTTGAGCGATTTTTCCGTCGAATAGATGAGGCTCGAAGCGCGATTGCGGACTTCGGCTTCTTCCTTGCGTTTCGTATCTTCGGCAGCCGAAGACTCGGCGTCACGCACCATGCGGTCGACTTCGTCTTTCGAGAGATTCGTCGAGGCGGTGATGGTGATCGTCTGCTCTTTGCCCGTGCCGAGGTCTTTGGCCGATACGTTCACGATGCCGTTGGCATCGATGTTGAACGCGACTTCGATTTGCGGCACGCCGCGGGGAGCCGCGGGAATGCCTTCGAGGCGGAACTGACCGAGCGATTTGTTATCGCGCGCCATTTCGCGTTCGCCTTGGAAGATCGAAATATCGACCGAGGTTTGGCCGTCGTCGGCCGTCGTGAAGACTTGCGATTTCTTCGTCGGAATCGTCGTGTTGCGATCGATCAGCTTCGTGAAGACGCCGCCGAGGGTTTCGAGACCGAGCGAGAGCGGCGTAACGTCGAGCAGTACGACGTCGCGAACTTCACCCGCGAGAACGCCGCCTTGAATCGCCGCACCGATGGCCACAACTTCGTCCGGATTGACGGACTGGTTGAGCGTCTCTTTACCGGTCAGCTTTTTAACGAGCTCTTGGCACAGCGGCATGCGGGTCGAGCCGCCGACCATCACGATTTCGTCGATCTGATTGACGTCGATTTTCGCATCGGCGAGCGCGGCCTTGAACGGCTGCACCATGCGATCGGTGAGATCGCTGACGAGGCGTTCGAAATCGGCGCGCGTGAGCGTGATGTCGAGATGCTTCGGTCCGCTTTGATCGGCCGTGATGAACGGCAGATTGATGTTCGTCTGCGTGAGCGTCGAAAGTTCGACCTTCGCTTTTTCGGCCGCTTCCGTTAAGCGCTGTAGCGCCTGCTTGTCGCTCGAAAGATCGATGCCCTGATCTTTACGGAATTCCGAGACGAGCCAGCCGACGATCTTCTCGTCGTAATCGTCGCCGCCGAGGCGCGTGTCGCCGTTGGTCGATTTAACTTCGAACACGCCGTCGCCGACTTCAAGAATCGAGACGTCGAACGTGCCGCCGCCGAGGTCCCAAACGAGAATCGTCTCGGAGCCTTTCTTATCGAGACCGTACGCGAGTGCGGCCGCCGTCGGTTCGTTGATGATGCGCAGCACTTCGAGGCCCGCGATGCGGCCGGCGTCTTTGGTCGCCTGGCGCTGCGCGTCGTTGAAGTAGGCCGGCACCGTAATGACCGCTTTGGTCACGCGCTCGCCGAGGTAGGTCGAAGCGTCGTTGACGAGCTTCTGAAGCACCATCGCCGAGATCTCTTGCGGCGTGTAATCTTTTCCGTCGATCTTGACGTGAAAATCCGTACCCATGTGCCGCTTGATCGATTTGATCGTACGGTCCGGATTCGTGACCGCTTGGCGCTTCGCGAGCTGACCCACGAGGCGCTCGCCAGTCTTGGTGAATGCTACGACGGACGGAGTCGTGCGACTCCCTTCGGAGTTCGCGATGACGGCGGGCGTTTGCCCTTCCATAACGGCGACGACGGAATTCGTCGTGCCGAGGTCGATGCCGACCACTTTAGCCATAAATTATCTTCCTCATAGTTCCGAACGTCGCGGACCATCTACACGGCGGACGCGAGTCCGAGCCGTTTTGCCTTGCCGCTTACCGACATTCCAGGATGCGCCGACATAAACGCGGCGCCGTATTTCCGTACACTAAGATACGGCCGGGATGCGCCTTGGTTTCAGCCCGCGGCCGAAGTCCGCAAAAAAAAGGCCCGCGCCTTCGAGTGGCGCGGACCGATGTGTGATTCAGCTCGCAGAAGCCCTACGGCTGCTGGCCGCCGTTCGGATCCGACTGACCCTGCTGGTTTTGCGGATCCTGCTGCTGTTGCGGCCCGACTTGGCCGACGCTCGCCGGCCGCTCGGAGACCTTGACGCTCACGAGCTTCTTGACGCCGCCGCTCCAAACTTGGAGGTTGATCGTCTGCCCCGGCTTCGTGCCTTTGATCGCCTTAACGACTTCGTCGTTGGTCGTAACGTCGGTGCCGTTGACTTTCTGAATCACGTCGCCCGGTTGCATGCCCGCAGCATCCGCAGGACCGCCCTGAACCACTTGCTCGACTGCGACGCCCTTGCCCTTATAGCTGAGCTGCACGCTCAGGTTGGGGGTGACGGTCGCGAGCGCGGCGCCGATGAAGCCCGCGTTCGTGCCCTGATGGATACCGGGCGACTTCTCGAGCATCGCGATCTGCTCTCTGACGGTATTCGCGGGAATCGCGAAGCCGATGCCCTGTGCGCCCGCTTGGGGATTGGCGGTCGACTGGTTGACGCCGATCAAGCGACCCTGAACGTCGATCAACGGACCGCCGGAGTTGCCGGGGTTGATCGGAGCCGAGGTCTGGAGCAAGCCTTTGAAATCGATCGAGCCGCCGCCACCATCTTCGCCGATCGTCTCATCGCGGTTGAAGCCGGAAACGACGCCGAGCGAAACGGATTCCTTGAGCTCGAACGGTTCGCCGATGGCGATCGCCCACTGGCCCGCTTCGAGCTTGCTCGAATCGGCGATCTCGACCGGAGCCGGCATGTCCTTCACGCCGTCGACCTTTACGAGGGCGAGATCGGCGCCGATGTTCTCACCGAGCACTTTGCCCGTGACCTTTTGGCCATCTTTGAAGACGACTTGGATGCCGGAGACGTTCGCGCCGTTGGGCGGCCGAACGACATGGGCGTTCGTGACGATAAGGCCACCGTCGCCTGAGCGCGAGTAGACGAAGCCTGAACCTGAGGCACGCGCTTTGAACTTCTGAACGCGCGAGGGACCCTGCTGACCGAAGAACTGCGCCATCGGATCGAGCGGCACGACCTGCTGCCCGTTAACGGTCACGTTGAGCGCCACGACCGACGGGGCGACGCGCCGAACCGCGCTGACGATGCGATCTTGATCGCTGCCGCCGGACGGCATATTTGCCGCGACGACCTGGGGCGGCGTGTTGCCGGGTCCGGCGACGCCTGCGAAATGGGTGCTGGCGAACAGCATCATCGAGAAACTGCCGATGATGGCCCCGCTGAGGCCGACGATCGCCGTCGGCAGGATACGCGATTTCTGCATGTGCTCTTTCTGGATGAGCTAGGCTGATTTTTCAGGTTCTACGGCGGTAAACAGCGGATGTCTCACCGGACGTGGCGTTTTTCCCTAGACTCTCATATTCCACATCGGCGTCAAGTGACTCGTAAGGGCGTGGTCCATCTGCTTGGCCCTAGAGCGTTCGACTTCACTAATGTATGATGTGTGCGATTCCCCGCGACCCGCCGCATGCTCGATGAAGAGGCGGTAGCTCGTAGAAGTGCTGCGAGTACGCTCGCCCGTGAAATCATAGAACACGAGGTGCGCGCGCTCCGTTTCGAGCGCGCTCGCGCTCGAGTCGCGGCCGCCGCAGCCCGCTTGGCGGCGGAACCCGACGTCGATTTGTGGGGCGACGTCGACTTCTTCCCGGGTGAGCACGCATGAGGTCGGACCGATCGGTTACGTCGACTAATCGCTCGCGGCGTCACGTGGTAATTCGCCCGCAAAGTTCTCCGAATCCGATACCGTACGCGGGGCCGGCGCAGTAACCCGTCATGATCACCTCATCATCGTTCTCGAGATACATTCGCGTGCTGCCGTCTGCCAGCACGATCGGTTGCGTTCCACCGGTGGTGAGTTCGAGTAGGCAGCCGAGGGACGAAGCGCCCGGTCCACTGATCGTACCGGAGGCGAGTACGTCGCCCGGGAGCGTGTTACAACCAGATACGGTGTGATGGGCGAGTTGTTGCGCGATACTCCAGTAAACGTGTTCGAAATTGCTGCGCGTGACGATGCTGCTCGCCCGCGCGCCCGGGTAGCGTAGCGCGACGTCGAGCGCGATATCGAAGCCGCGCCGTTGCCGCTCTCGTAAATAGTGCAGGGGTTCGGGGTCTTGGCGCGGACCGGGAATGCGAAACGGCTCGAGCGCCTCGAGCGTCACGATCCACGGCGAGATCGACGTTGCGAACGATTTACTGTTGAACGGTCCGAGCGGCTGATATTCCCATTGCTGTAAGTCTCGCGCACTCCAATCGTTCAGTAATACCAAACCGAAAATGTGCGCTTCGGCGTCGTCGACTGCGATCGGTTCTCCGAGAACGTTACCTTCGCCCACGATCGCCGCAACTTCGAGTTCGAAGTCGAGCGCCCGGCTGGCTCCGAATTCCGGGCGCTGCGCTCCGGCCGCGCGCGTCTGACCGTGCGGTCGACGTATCGGCGTTCCGCTCGGCACGATCGACGACGCTCGCCCGTTGTAGGCAACCGGAAGCTCGAGCCAATTCGGAAGCAACGCGTTTTGCGGGTCGCGAAAGAGTTTACCGACGTTGGTCGCATGCTCGCGAGAAGAATAGAAGTCGGTGTAGCCCGCGGGACGCACCGGCAAATGCAACGTCGCGCGTGCGGCCGGTACGAGCGCCTGCGCGCGCAAAATCGAATCGTCCCGTAAGGAGGCGGTATCCGACCGTAACAGCGTGCTGATCCGCTCGCGAATACGGCGCCATCCGGCGCGGCCGGCCGCAAGGATGCCCGTGAGTCCGGGTTCGTCGAATACGTGCCGCTCGCGCTCGTCGAGTTGCAGCGCTCCGGCAGCCGCGACGGCGCGTAGATCCAGGATGTATTCGCCGATGGCGACACCCGGGCGCGCGACCCGATTCTGCTCCGTCGAGAACATACCGTACGGCAAATTTTGAATCGGAAAATGCGAGCCGCGCGGCACGTCGATGAATGAGGTCAGTCCGGCGTCGCTAGCCTCCAAGCTACGGCGAAGCGGGCGTGAAGCGCTTCGGCAAGCTTTGCCAACAACGAAAATACTCGTGCTGTAGTTGGGCGCTCTCCAAAGCCGAACGGGTCGGTTTGATGAGCCAGCGCGTTTCGAACATAAACGCTAAGCCGTCTCCGATGCGCTGCGGAACGGACGTGTCCGCCACGAGCGCGCGTTCGAACGTTTCGGCGTCCGGGCCGTGTCCGCTCATGCAGTTGTGCAAGCTCGCACCGCCCGGCGTAAAGCCTTCGTGCTTCGCGTCGTAGACGCCGGAGATGAGCCCCATGAACTCGCTTGCGATGTTGCGATGAAACCACGGTGGCCGGAACGTATCGGCCATCGCGAGCCAACGCGGCGGGAAGACGACGAAGTCGACGTTATCGACGCCCGCGGTATCCGAGCCCGATCGCAGGACGAGAAAAATCGAAGGGTCCGGATGATCGAAACTCACCGAGCCGATCGTATTGAAACGTCGTAGATCGTATTTATACGGCGCGTAATTACCATGCCACGCGACGACGTCGAGCGGCGAATGATCGATCTTCGCCGACCAGAGATTGCCCGCGAATTTGTGAACGAGTTCGAAATGTCCCTCGCGATCTTCGAAGCGAGCGACGGGAGTTAAAAAGTCGCGCGGATTGGCGAGTCCGTTCGAGCCGATCGGGCCGAGATCCGGAAGGCGAAACGGGTGTCCGAAATTTTCACAGACGTAGCCCGTCGCTTCGCCGTCGAGTAGGTCGATGCGAAAGCGAATACCGCGTGGCAATACCGCAAATTCGGATGGTTCGACTTCGAGCAGACCGAGTTCCGTCGCGATCGCGAGCCGTCCGCGTTGCGGTACGACGAGCAACTCGCCATCCGCATTGCTAAAATAGCGTTCCATCGAACGATTCGCGGCATACAGGTGCATCGCGCAACCGCTCTGAGTTTCGGGATCGCCGTTTCCGGCCATCGTCACGAGTCCACTCGGGAAATCGACGGCGCCGGCCGGGGTGGGAAGCGGGTCCCAGCGCAGTTGATTCGGGGTCGGCTCGCAGCGACCGAAATCGTTCGTCAGAGCGCCGTTATCGATGCGCCGGAACGGTTCGTGCATCACGGCCGGACGAATGCGATAGAGCCACGAGCGCCGATTCTCGGCACGCGGTGCGGTAAAGGCAGAACCGGTCAGCTGCTCGGCGTACAGGCCGTACGGAACGCGTTGCGGCGAATTGCGGCCTCGCGGCAGTGCACCCGGTAGCGCCTCGGTCGCGAATTCATTGCCGAAGCCCGATTGGTAGAGCAGATTGGTCGCGAGCATCGATGCGGCGCGTTCGCTAAGCCGTCGTCTCGAGAACGCCGCGCCGGATTTGATCTTCTTCGATCGACTCGAAGAGCGCCCGGAAGTTGCCCTCGCCGAAACCGTCGTCACCTTTGCGCTCGATGAATTCGAAAAAGATCGGCCCGAGCACGGTGCCCGAGAATATTTGGAGCAAGATTTTCGTCTGGCCGCCGTTCTCGACGCCTTCGCCGTCGATTAAAATTCCACGTGCGGCGAGCCGCTCCACATCCTCGCCGTGTCCCGGAAGCCGCTGCGCTATTCGCCGGTAATACGATTGTGGCGGCGCCGGCATGAACGGCAAGCCGTGCTGCGCGAGCGCATCGACGCTTGCGAAGATGTCGCTGCTGCCGCAGGCAACGTGCTGGATGCCCTCGCCCTTGTAATCGCGCAGATATTCTTCGATCTGACTCTTCGCATCGGCCGATTCATTGATCGGGATGCGGATCTTTCCGCACGGACTCGTCATCGCGCGCGAAAATAGTCCCGTATGTTTGCCTGCGATATCGAAGAAGCGGATTTGCCGAAAGCCGAATAGCCGCTCGTAAAAGCCCGACCACGTGTCCATTCGGCCGCGCTTCACGTTATGCGTTAAGTGATCGATATAGTGCAAGCCGAACCCGGGAGGCTTCGCATCGCGTTCGCCGAGCCAATCGAACTCGGCATCGTACGCAGATTTGCCCTCCGGCGGTCGCTCGATGAAGTAAAGCAACGAGTCGCCGATGCCGCGGATCGCGGGCGCATCGATCGTCGTGGAAACTTCTCTCGGATCGACGGCCCGCGCACCGGCCGAGACCGCGTGAGTGAAGGCATGCGCGGCATCGACGACGCGCCAAGCCATCGAGGCCGCGCACGGCCCGTGCTCTAAGGAATAGGCGGCGGCATGCGAATCCGGCTCCGCGTTTGCGAGAAAATTAATCTCGCCCTGACGCCATAGCGATACCGCCTTGCGTTCGTGCTGCGCCACGCGCGTGAGTCCCATGCTCTCGAAAAGCGAAGCAAGCGCGCTCGCATCGGGATGGGCGAACTCTACGAATTCGAAGCCGTCCGTTCCGGCTGGGTTCGCCTCGGAAATCTGCGCGGGCGGCGCGTCGTGCGGATACGGACCCATGTTCACTCCCATCCGGCAACGAGCGCTCGAGGGAACGTCGAAGCCGTAACCGTTAAGATCGTTCGGTTCGGTACTTTACGGGTCGCGGGCCTGCGCTCGTTTTGCGCCCGCGGCGGATTCCAAGTCTAGCATCGCCTCGTGCGGGCGGCGCTGCTCTTTAAATCGTCAAATTCACCCATCGGACCGAGGCGGATCGTCAGCAGTTCGACGTCCGTTTCTGCGACGTGCGGGCCTTGCCGGCTTCCGGCCGGAGAAATCTAAATGTCCCCGCTTCGCATCGGCGCCCGCCGGTACAGGAACGAGATGGCGATGATCGTAACCATAGGTGACGACTTATGTCAATACGGTCAAGCAAACGGTCGCGCGCTGCTGACGAACGAAAGCCGCCCGTAGCGCGTAGAGATAACCTGCGACAGCTTTTGTTGCGTGCCTCCCGAAACGTGAATGCCGAGATCGTTGCCGAACTTCGGACTAGCGGTCACGACGTAGGCGCATCACATACCGCATTGCTTTCAAATCTCGACGCCGGCGGAAATGCGTTAACGAAAGTTGCGTCTCGAGCCGGAATGACGAAACAGGCAATGGGCCGTCTTGCCGACGATCTGGAACGCGCCGGCTACATCAAAAGCACTGGCGACAAGACCGATAAGCGTAGTCGCATTTTGCGGTTTACGGAGAAGGGCTGGGCACTGATGCTCGACAGCTTCAACGCGCTCGATAGCATCGAACGCCGGTATGCGAGCCGAATAGGTAGCCTCAAGCTCGAGGGTTTGCGCTCGGCACTTCTCGCGTTGTTAGAGTCGAGCGAAATCGACTCGCTCCCACTCGACGCGTAGAAGCATCTGCACCGCACCGCTCAGGAATGTGTCCTCTCTAGTGCGCAATGCATCTGAACAATAGTTGAATTTGTATCCGTCCTCAGGCTATAAGCGTTTTTGCAAGCCGTTTCACGTCCCTAGATCGCCGAATGTATCAACCTTAGTCACTGAGTTATATAAATGCATAAGGTTGCCATAACTTGGTAATTTGACGAAGCGCTCGCGGGGCTCTTTGCGATCACGAAGGGTTATCCGTACTTCATTCAAGAGTGGGCTTACAGTGTTTGGAACGCTGCGCCGCGATCTCCGATCACCGTCGCCGACGTCGAGCGTATTGAGCCCGAAGTGCTAGCCCGCCTAGATGAGAGCTTTTTCCGCGTACGTTACGACCGCACGACCGATCGCGAGAAACGCTACTTGCGAGCGATGGCGGAGCTTGGCGAAGGCCCTCATCGATCCGGCGACATCGCCGCCGTTATGAAAGTTAAGGTTGAAAGCTTAAGTCCGCTGCGCAGCGACCTGATCCGCAAAGGCATGATCTTTAGTCCGAAACACGGCGACACGGCTTTCACTGTTCCTCTTTTTGACGCGTTCATGCGCCGCACGATGCCTACACCTTGACGGCCGAACCGAAAGCCGTCTCTGTGCTAGCGACTCGCTCGTGCTCGCGTTTCGTCGCCGACCACGCTTCCGTCGCGAACCCGAATGACG
>CAXTIY010000127.1:0-8831 GCA_964244215.1 uncultured bacterium | reverse complement strand
TTAAGTTTGAGCTTCAAATTGTAAGTTGCGCGTCGGAGGGTAGGTGACGTATTTAATGGTCGCTCGTTGATCTCGAACGAGCTGCAACCAGCGTTGTCCGTACCCTACTCTTTTTTTAGTTTCGCACTTGGCAATCTGCTTGTCAGAATTGCCACGTAGTTGTTCGATCGAAGCTATTTTAAAGAAGATACTCGCTTTCAAACATTGTCTATAGCGGCGTAGCTGGGTTGAGCCCATGGTCCTTTGCTTGTGTCGTTTGTGAGTACAGTGGTTGTTTGATAGCGAACGGTTCAAATGTATTCCATTGTCGTCCGATGATCTTGTAGATCAGGTAGAGCGCCGGCTCCCCGTTGCGCAAGATCTTCACAATGGAAATTCGCAATCGAACGCTTACGGAGGTTAACTTTATCACGTTTGTCGCGAGCAAGCTTGTCAACTCTTGTTGGCATACGAAGTACATTGGCAAGCTATCGAGGACCGTGGAGGCACGCTCACCTCGACTAATTCCGAGAGAGGGTCGAGGCCCGAGTTTCGACGGCATTTTGCAGGCCCGGCCCAAGTCCAGGATGTATGATCTCGCGCAGTTTTCGATGGACCTGCCCTTTGTGTTATTCTAAAGTTTGTACAAGGCGTTTCGCGTCTTTGTACGATGTGCATTCGCGCTGACGCATATGCGGGAATTCGAAAGATAGAGGCACCTCAAACTTCAAGCGCCCGCGCTGCGGTAGGCGCCATGGGGCACCTCTGCTTTGGCTTGAAAATAAGAAGCACCCAAACCCTGCGGAACGGCAGTTAGGTAGACGCTGGCGATCCGGCCGCTCTTCAAGGCTTACTATGATTATGGTCATAAGAAGCGGCAAACTCTCCCCGCCGCACAGTCTTGCCGGCGCACGCCACGACTAATCGGGCCGTCTGGAACTACCGGAACGAAAGGTAGTTGCTTCGCCAGTGGGAAGCGGAAAATTGATGCCTCATCGACCGAGTAAGTAACGGCGTAGGCGATTCACGGTGCTCCTTCCATTTTCAAATGTATGACACTTACGACGTGCGCAGTGTAATGCCAATCGCAACAAAGCCGACAAGGTTCGCTATTTAGCAGAGAGATGCATGATGCAATCGATCAAGGGTCGCAGAATCGTGATTCTCGGAAGTACGGGTGGCATCGGGCTCATGATGGCGAAGCTGGTTGCGGATCGTGGTGCCGTAGTGACGGTGGGAGGCCTTGAAGAAGGCGAACTGCGGAAGACGGCTGCCTTGGTGCCTCGCGCGAAAACTATCCAGGTTGACGCCACTCAAGTCGATTCGCTGCGTCGGTTCTTCGCAGAAGCTGGTGCAACCGACGATTTAATTGTGACGGTCGCCCGACACGGAGGCTCGGGCCCGGCACAGAAGCTCGTCGAACAAGATTTGCTTGGCGCGTTTGCCGGCAAGCCGATCGCCCACCTTCAAGCGATCTCGCTTGCCCTCCCTACCCTAGCCGAAAACGGGTCCATTACGCTCATTACCGGAGCATCGGCTCTGTCGGCACTTCCGAGAACAGCCGCTCTTGCGGCGGTAAATGGAGCGATAGAAGCGGCTGTACCTCCACTTGCACGCGAGCTTGCGCCGCGTCGGGTCAACGCCGTTTCGCCTGGAGTAATCGAGAGCGGCTGGTGGGACATCCAGCTTGACGAGGAGCACCGGGCGGCGTATAAGGGGTTTGCGGAGAGAACGCCGGTTGGCCGGAATGGCCGCGTAGAGGATGTCGCGCATGCGATCGTCGCTCTTATTGAGAACGACTACATAAATGGGGTTGTCCTTCCATGCGACGGCGGCTTGAGGCTAACATGAGTCTACCGTGAACGCTACCGGCAGTTCGGTCCTGGTACCTACCGACGATAGAGAAAAGCTTACAGCTCGTAAAAGAGTCCTTTTTATTTTCAACCCGGCGTTGAGGCGATTCACGTATTTACCTATCACCGAAAACGGAAAATAACCGGCATCTGCGCTAATACGTGGCTTCTATAAAATAGTCCGTCGAATGGTGCCATGCAAAGTGGCATGATGACCACTTCGCGGGATGCCTCACCGACGTCTCGAATGCCCCTTAACTTTTAGGACTTAATCTTGTCCTGACCGAGCACGCAGTCGCAATCGACGAGCCACGCTACTTTTTAAAGTTTCTAAAACTGATGTATCAACCGTCGGACGACGATTGGTACGCTGGTGATATGCCGGAGCACATCCCCGGTCCATGGCGAACGGATTCGAGGTTTCCCCCTCGGATTCTGTGCCGTATTAAACAGTTGCGCGGGGCAAACTCGGCGAAAGTGAGGCTGAACTTTGAACACCGCGTTCGCGATCTCGCATGACAAAAGGCGGTGTTCACTGCGTCAGCGGCCTGTCGTAGTCCAGACCATAAGCTATGCCCCAACGTAAAGCAGCATAAATCCCTTTTGAAACAACTGCAACAACGGCGTGTTGCTGGTAGAACCTTCGGACTGATCGCGTCCCCGCGGCGCAGTGCATGAAGTATGAGGCTGAAAGAAAGACCGAGAATATCTGTGGATCTTCCCGCTGAGTACGACCAGCAAAGAGACGGACATTGGAACTCAATCGACGCGCAAGCAGCGTAACCCAAAGGACGACGCGATACAGTAACGTAGATCGAAGTTGCGCTGCGCGCGCGATTTCGATCGTCGACAACAGTTCCATCTCAGTAGGCGCTTGCTCGAATCCGTCCCTATATGCAATAGCCGTTCTTCCTACTGCTAGAGGCGTGCGACTGGAGCAGCAGGCCATCGTGAAGAACCGCGTTAGACAATTTGCGAGTAAAGAGCAAGTTATGTCGTCCGATCGCGTCGCGCTGCAACAGATCTTCAGCGTCGTCGTGGATCCCTTTCCTGCAGCAACCGCACCATGCACCTAGGCGTCGCCGAGATCGTCGCGAACAGCCTAGGGAATCGTTATACGGCGGCCGTATTGCGCATCGATCATCGCGGACGCTTGCTGAGCGAGACCGCGTTTGGGAAACTCGATCGGTCTGCGGGCGCGCAACACACGTCGGTAACGACGCGATTTGATCTCGCCGCGCTTACGACGGCATTCATTGCGACGTTTGTCTTGCGTGCGGTCGCGGATGGAACGCTTACCCTTGACTCGCCCCTCGTAGAGATTCTTGGGGAGTGGCGCGGGACGCCCCATGAGCGCATCACTGCCACCGATCTCCTGGCCCATCGATCCGGCATGGACTCTGGCAGAGATCTACGCGCCTTGTTCGACCCGACGTTCGCGCAATTCGCCCACCTGAGACCCATTGCCGCGCGGCCATCTGAACGCGCGGTCTATGCCGATGTCGAGCGATTCGCGCTCTTGCGGCCGCTCGTCGCTGCCGTACGCGAACGTGTAATTTTTAGTAACCTCGGGTTCATCGTGCTCGGCATCTTGCTCTCGCGAAACGCTGGACAGCCGTTGGAAAGCGTCGTTCATGCGGAAGCTGCGGCAGTTGGCGCAAACGAAACTACTTTTAGGCCTACAACTGTTCCCACGGAGGCGATTCCGGCGACGGACGATGGCAGAGGGCGCAGCCGCCTACGCGGCACTGTTTGCGACGAGAGGGCTGCGCTAATGGGCGGCGTAGCAGGCCACGCGGGATTATTTGGGACTGCCGCAGACGTGGCAAGGCTGACCGAGGTTTACCTCGCGGCAGCCAACGGTCGCGCGCAAAACTATTTGCCGCCGCAACTGGCGCGGGAGGCACTCAGCGAACACGGCGCTAACAACGAACTGCGTCGCGGTCTCGGCTGGGCTCTCAAGACGTCTGACGACAGTTCGTTTGGACGAGCGATGAGCATGGCTTCCTTCGGACTCACAGGGCGAACAGGGACAGGCGTCTGGGCGGACCCGGAACGTGATCTATCGGTCGTGTTTCTCACAAACTCTATCCATTGTAGTCTCCGTGACTTGCGTGATGTCCGGGCTGCCATATGCGACGCTGTTGTTGCGAAATTAGAACAATCCTGAACGGCCTTCACTCGCGCAACTGTGGAATCGACTTGCTAGTCTGTTTAAATTTCGGACACACCCGGATCTATGGTCAGGTTAATTCTAGACTTCCGCGATGACTACGCAAGACTCCGTGACTACTCGACACTTCCAGCGCCGTTTTCGCGCAACAAAGCCCGCTCGTTGAAGAGCGTCGACATTGAGCGGCACCGTTGCGGTGTGTTCGCAGCAGGCGATGAATCGAGTGCTTGTACGGCATCAGAAACGTAACTGCTTCGGAAAGCACTTTGAGATGCGTAGTCGTCAGGACCTTGAGTTCGCCCGCGGTTAGGCGCATCTCCTTAGAGAATCGGATTCTGCGGATTGAATCGCATTAGAGTGGGCGCATATCCGCAAACGCTAGTAATGGACAACTGCCCGAATTAATAAATCTTGCTGTGCTTGCGTGTTCGTCACGGGCTCGCGAATAATTGCACTATATCGCGCCGGGCGAGCCCACGCAGAACGCGTTCATCGAAAGCTCCGACGGTAAGTTTCGAGACGAATGCCTCAACAATTAACACTCACTCATCGTTAGCTGAAGATTCTCGAGAGCTGGCATTGATTACAACCACTTCCGGCTTCGCCAATCGCTCGGGCAGTTAACGCCGAACGTGTTCACTGCCGCCCGCTCCACTACTGCAAACCTCCACTTATCGTCGGTGGCGTGAACGGTATAGCGTCACTGCATGGTTGGGCCGTTAGGCTTCGATCGAAACACGAGGCTGCATCGATGACCTAGAGATGGCCTTTGGTTCGCCGAGTAGCGCAGACGCAGCGGACTCGAGGACTGTGTAAGACGTCGCGCTTGGGTTCATTTGAGATCCAGAGACACATAGGCGGCACTGTCAGGCTGATGCCGAAAATTCCTCGGTTACTTCCGGCGAACGGATTCAGGTGGCATGCAACTAACCCGCCGAGCCATAAGCCGATGTTAAAGAAACTTTATAGCACTGTAGCTGGGGAGAGCAATAATGCAAGTTCTAACTGTGAGCGGCGGTTGCAACGGCAGCGGACATGCGCCTCGCGACCTGCCAGCTCCCGTCGCTAAGAGAGCACTTGCTCGCTTGCGACTTCGCATAGAATCCCCGGTCGGCTTCACTTTCGCCGAGTCGCACGGCTCCAGATGTTGTAGTAGAGGACCGAGTCCGACGCTGGGAACCTCAAGTCCGTTCGCCATCGACCAGAAATGAGCTCCGGCATGTCACCAGCATATGAGCCGTCGTCCGACGGTTGGTACATGAGTTGCAATAAGTACCGTGGATCGTCCGATTGCGATTTTGGCGAATGATGCCACGTAAAGTGGTGCATGATGACCAGATCACCCGGATACATATCCAAACCGACGTCGCGGATGCCTTTGAACCGTTCGGGCTTGATATCGCCCTGACCGACAAGTCCGTATTTGTGGGAACCCGCGTAATAACGCAAGTGTCCGTTGCTCTTCGTGTTAGCCGATATCGGTAAGAATATGTGAACCTTGTTGACGCCACCGTGAAAGAACGGCAACTCTTGATGCACGGAGATCGATCCGGCAAATAGCTTGTCCTTGATGAGCAGTCGGCGATAATACAGCGCAACGTCCCCACCAATGAGCCCGTGAAGAAGCGCAACGAGCGTGGCCCACCTTTGCACATCGCCTAAAGATGCCGGCCACTCATCTACGAACCGACCCCTTCGAACTTGCGATCCGCGAAGAACATGCAACTCCCGAAGCTCGGTCTCTCCCTGACGAACCCGGTTCGTCTCCGCTCCCGTCAGTGCTCCGGGAAGAAAGACAACCCCGTCTCGAGAGTAAGTCTCACGAATCTGCTCGATCGACATTCCGGCAAGCACCACGCAGGGCAATTCCCAACCTTATGCCGCAACCCTCCTCTTTTGAAAAGCCTGACCGCTGACTGTATATGTCGCTCTTCGCGAGCCGCGTCTCTGCCGTAAAAAGAGAGAGGACGTATCGAACGCTTAGACGGAACGACTAGATATGCAGCTGACCCCTTATATCTTCTTCTACGGGCGCTGTGAAGAAGCGCTCGAGTATTACCGAGTTGCGCTCGGCGGCACGTACGAGCTGCAACGCAACGACACAGGTCCATTGACGCAGGACGTACCGGCCGACTTTAAAGGCAAAGTCATGCATGCGAAGTTTATGGTTGGTGGTAGCACGCTTTTTTTTGCCTCCGACGGCCGCAACGGAAGAACGATTGATCCTGAGGAAGGCAATGTTTCTCTTATGATCGAGATGAGCGACAATGCGGAGGGTGACCGCGTCTTTAAAGCGCTTTCGGCAGGCGGCAACGTAATGATGCCACTGGAACACGAGTTTTGGGGCGGCCGACTCGGGGTGTTTCATGATCGTTTCGGGATCGAATGGATGGTTGCCTCGCCGTAGATGCTGAAACGCCGCCACGTCCTGACATAAATTCAAACGGCACGACTAACAACGCAAAGGCAATTTCCGTCGCTCGACGATAATGGGTCGAGGAGCGCTTCTGATTTGAATAATTTACATGCAAAATTACTGAGCGGGCGAGTTAATCGAAGCAATCGAGACGCTGAACTTCCCCTAGAGTTCTTGCACTTCTCGCTTGGCAGTGCGCCGATCTCCGGACTGAAAATCGGCGCGTCCGACGCCTCAACCCGGCGCTTCCCGGCCGCCTCCCCCGGTTGTTCCACAGTTCCTCAGGCCAGCGGTCGCACGAGCACTCGAAGCGTCCATCCCAATCCTTCGAGCTTCGCGTCGAGAACTTATTTTGTAACAATGAGAAGCGATCAAGAAGGCTCCACTTCGATCTTAGCTACGATACGGTAACGGGCGAATAGACCTCCTTTACTAAACGGTGCGAGCGCGAGCGAAAGTCAGCAAGAGCCTTTCGGTCGACTTTACCGTTCGGCGAAAGCGGTAGCTCGTCGAGCACAATATACTCGGCGGGAACCATGTACTCAGGTAGTGCGGCCAACAGCCACGTGCGCAGCCGCAGACTCAGTTCCGTACGAAGCTTCTTCTCTAATGGATCATTCGCGAAGAGGGCGACTTGTTGCGTCGAGAAGGGCAGCACGTGCAAAGACGGTTCACCTGACACCCGTGATCGATCTATCAACGTTACATCAAAAGAACCATCATTTGAGCCCTGGGTCCATGAGACGTTCGTTTCATAACCGTAGCGAGCTCCAACGTCGAAGTAGTCTTCCGGAACTTGGCCGGCAATCGTTAGATCTTCTAACTGGAAGCGAATGTCCCCCAGAGTCAGGTTACTGTCCGCAAGGTTAATTAAGCGGAGCGCCGCTACGTCTCTTTCGATTCGACGATTCTGAACGTTCCGCAATGCAACGATAGGCGGACGTTCTCGTTCAAGGGTAGCCTCCAGCCGAGTCATTGGCTCCCTTGAATCCCATTCATACCACGTATCTGCAGAATGAACGCGATCACCAACGTGCAAGATGACATCGTATCGATACGCATACGATTCATCGCCTGCCATACCGTGCTTCTTCAGCAGGATACGTACCGTCGAAAGAGCAGCATTGCTGTTCATCAGAATACTGAAGAACGCCGGATGTATTAAGAGCTGCTTCTCCTCTTCCACCCCCCGGTCAATCAGGGCGCGAATTTCTCCAACGCTGGTTTCGGACGGCGCCGTCGCTACCTTAACAGAGCTATTTAACATCCGCAGAAGCCCTAGATGTCGAAGGTCCCCAATGTATATGCGACCACCGGGGCCGACCAGATTGATCGCTCTGTCTAAGACCTTTACGAAATACATAATGTCCGGAAAGTATTGCACTACTGAGTTGATGATGACCGTATCGATTTCTAAAGACTCCAGCCCATGGAAGTTCTCGGCATCTCGATTCTGTAGAGCTACATGTGCAAGTTCTGGCTTAGTGCGGATCCGTTGGCTCAAGGTATGAAGTGCTCGCGCCGAAGGGTCCGTTGCGGTGTATCTCTCGCAATGCATCGCTAGCCGTTCCAACAACGAACCAGCACCGAAGCCGATTTCGAGTATCCGTTTTGGGTTCAGCGAGAGTATGCGATCGACCGTCCAGCCCAGAGCCTGCGCGGTTGGGGCAACAATTTCGTCAGCATGTGGCGAAGCGGCCTCCAGTGCTTGATTTTTCATCATTACGTACGCGACCAGACGCTTTGCGCCGTTCTCATCTTCGTCCGCGAGAACCGCTACCTGCTCCACGCCTTCGAATCGTGATATGCGCGCTTCAATCTCGCCTAGCTCGACGCGATACCCTCGTACTTTGATTTGCGAATCGTCGCGCCCGACGAACTCGATGGCGCCGTCCTGCCGAAATCGAGCAAGATCGCCGGTCCTATACAGGCGTTTACCTTCGATTAAGGGACTGGCGATAAACCGCTCCGCGGTCAAAGCCGGCCGGTTCCAGTATCCGCGCGCAACCTGAACGCCGCCCACACATAACTCACCCGTTACGCCGGCTGGCACCGGCTGTAAATCGTCATCCAATATAAACGCTTTCACGTTTGCGATTGGCCGGCCAATCGGGATTCGGTCGAAATGCTCGTTTCGCAAACACTTCCACGTCAACGCCCAAACAGTTGATTCGGTCGGGCCATAGAAGTTGTAAAGGTCCACGTGGGGCAACTGTTCCAACGTTCTTTCTGCCAGCGCGGGCATGAGGGCCTCGCCGCCACAAATAATCAGCTTTAGGCTCGAGCACTGCGGAAGCACATTGCGCTCAACGATGGCCTGGAGAATAGACGGCACCAGTTGCGCGACCGTGACGTGGTGGCGTTTCATCAAGTCCAAGAGCGCTTCGGGACTGTAATGAGCGTCCGCAGA
>CAXTIY010000126.1:6030-8873 GCA_964244215.1 uncultured bacterium | reverse complement strand
GCGGATTTCGAGGTTTCGAGCCTGCGCTGGATTCGTCATCGCTGTCTCCCCAAACGTTACTCGGCAAGAGTGCCCCACGGCCCGGCTCGCGATTAGGGCACGAACGGCGCGACCGTCATATTGGATCCGGCCTGCGCCGGCCGAGAATCGTATTTCCGTCCGCGTCCTGCGCCGTCACTTGTAACCCGATCGTGGCCGGGTAGCCGATGGTCGGATTCGTTTGCGCGAGCGCCAGCACGACACGCGCGACGAATCCCTCGAGCGTCAGGGCGACGCGCACTTCGCCCGCGGCCGGAACCGCGACGGGCGCCGCAGTGCCGATCGATAGGACGTTTCCTTGCGCCCCGGCCCGGTCGTAGGCGGTCACGGTGAAGGTATGCGTTCCGGCCGCCGGACGCACGATGACGTACGCGACAGCGGAAGAGACGTTCGCGACGACCGGATTCTTACCGTCGGTTAAGACGGCGACGGACAGCGTCGAGACGGAAATATAATGAGGACGCACGCGCGAGCCGGACTGCGTCTGCTGCGACTTGCTCGGTACTTTAATACGAAAAGCGACGGTTCCCGAATAGTGCGTGCGTGCCGTTGCCGCTCGCGGCCCGAACGCTTGCGGCACACCCGCCGACGTTGCGTCGCCCAGGAGTGCGACTGCGGCGAGTGCGACGATGAGAGCGCCGAATCGAGAAGCACGCACGGGCGGTGACTCCCTCTGCGATACGGCACGAGTGCCGCTCTTAGACTCGCGTTGGACAAATCGTACGGTAAACGATAAGCGACGGCGTTCTCCAGTTAATCGCTTAGCACCCTCTCCTATTAACTCTCAGCGCCTCGTAGCGTTACGTCTATAAAAGTCACGGCGCACGAAGCACCTAATGTTCCGCCGATACGCTCTCCGGACGACAGGTAAAAATGGTGGTGCCTGAAAAGTTCAACTCATCCCCGGAGTTATGTGACGCCGCCGCTGGAGAACGCTCATGAGCGAATTAATCGTCTACGAAGCGCCGAAGATACTTGCGACGTATGAAGCTGGCGAGATTCTCGGTGAAGCCGAGACCGGTTCTGTGATCATCATCGTCAACTAAACGTATCGCGCCCCTCGAAGCGACGTAGCGGCGCTCAATGCGCGTACGGGGCGACGGTGATGAGATGGACCGAACGAACGGGAAACGAGCCGAGCGGTAACAATCCGTCGTCGAGGCCGTACGTATCGACCGAATAACCGTAACTGGTGGAGCCGAAGTCGGGCTCGCTCGTTACGTACAGAACTCTTGCTTTCGCATCGATCGCGAGTTGAGCGCCGGGCGTGAGCGGGCCGATGCGCGCCGCCCGGTGGTTCAAATCGGTCGCTTCGTAAACATCGACGTAGCTCGGATTTACGTTCGGAAGATTACATTCGGAGAGGAAGAGCCGCTCGGTTGGTGGGTCGACGGCGATGCTGCAATACACGAGCCCGTCAGGCACTTTACCGTACGAGGCGAGCATCTTGTAAGGCGCCGTGCTCGCGAAAACTTCGAAGCCGGGACTACAGCCAAACTCCGCCGGGCAGCCCGCCGCATACAGTCGCCCGGCGGTCGTGTCGATGGCGAGATTCGGACTCCCGTAAAACTTTAACGGAATGCTACCGATTAGCGCATGCCCCGCGGCCGTGCTGTAGACTTTGATATCGGAGAAGTCTGGGCCGTATCCATATTGCGCGGAAAACAGCTTACCGCCGGCCGAGTCGATTGCGAAACCACCGAAACGCGTCTTGGGAGTCGAGATCGAACCGACCATGGAATAGGCACCGCTCGAGGCGAAGATGTCGATCGTCGCATTCGGATAGCTCTCATCTCCGACGTAAATGAGCCGCGTCGCGTCATCTGCAATGAGGCTCGCGTAGATCTTCTGTGTCGACGCCGAACCGATCGTTCCGAGGAAGCGATGCGCGGCGAGCGTGCTAAATGCGTCGATGGGATCGGACGACTGTTGGGCGATGAGTTGTTCGCCCGAGGTCGGGGGCGTTATCGGAACGAGCGTAGCGGGCGTGATCGCCTGCGGCGCGAGTCCTCCGCCGGTCGCAGAAAAGACGATTTTTGCAACGTTCGCTCCGCTATAAGCGACGCTAACGCGAAAGCCGGCGCTCGTACTCTGCTGAACGGTCGTTTGCGAGAGTACCCCGTTCCGCGCATCGGAAGTCGTAAGCGTGAAGGCACGTGTGAACGGTTGCGACGACGTTCCGGGCGAAAGAATGAGATTGCCGTCGGCGTCCTTTGCGAGTACGCTCAGGTTGATGACCGCGGGAGATCCGAGCGTCGGGTTCGGATAGTCCAGAACGAGCGCTAAACTCGCGACGACGCCGCTTAGTGTGAGATAGACGCTGACATAACCCGGGGGAACGTTGACGGGCCCCGAGCTACCCGTCGACAGAGTGGCTCCCAGGCCGCCTACTCGATCGTATGCGGTAACTTGGAAGCTGTGGGTGCCGACCGGAATGCCGTGCAAGGTGATCGTCGCGTACCCCGTCGACGGATCGACGTTCGCAACGACCGCAGCTCCTCCGTCGGTGGAAATTGCGAACGACTTCGTCGAAGGCGAAATATAGAGTGGCCGAATCGCTCGCGCGCCCGGCGGCCGTTTCGGTGCCGCGGGAACTTTTATTCTAAAGTAAACGCTGCCGTAACGAACCGCCGAGGCCGCGCGTAATACGAACGGCGCCTGCGCTGCCGGCGCCGGCACGCATACGGCGCCGAAGAGCAACAACGCGACGGACACGAGGCGAAGGAGCGACACTAAATACCTCCGGCTTACTTTGCGTATGGGGCGACGGCTATGTGCTCGACCGACTCGACGGGAAACGAGCC
>CAXTIY010000126.1:0-5930 GCA_964244215.1 uncultured bacterium | reverse complement strand
GCGTACAGCCGGCCGCGTACAAGCGCCCTGCAGTCGAGTCGACGGCGAGGCTCGGACTGCCGCCCCGGTCGTACGGAATCGTTCCGAGCAACGCGTGGCCGGCGGACAGGCTAACCGAAGCGTACAGAGCGTTCGAACCTTCCACGGCTACGAATAGCTGCCCGCCGGCCGAATCGACCGCGTTGCCGCCGAACGACGCTTGCGGAACGACGATCGAATCGATCGGCCCGTACGCTCCGCCGCCCGCGAAGATGTCTATGCTGCTGTTCGGGTAGCGCTGATTCTCTAAATAAGTGCGCCCGGTGGCATCGTCGGTGGCGATGCTGTCGTAAATCGTGTTCCCGATCGTCGCGAGCAGTTGATGCGAAGCCGCCGTGCTGAAAGAAGTGACGGGATCGTCGAACTGTTGTGCGATGAGTTGCTCGCCGACGGTCGGCGGGGCTATCGGGATAAGCGTTGTGGGCGTTACCGCCTTCGCCGTTAATCCGCCACCCGTTGCGGAACACACGATCTTCGAGACCTCGGCTCCGCTATACGCGACGCTCACGCGGAAGCCGTTCGGGTACTGCCGTATCGAATGCTCGCGAGCGGCCGCTGGAACGACCCGGGCGTAGCCAACGCCGGTAAGCAACTAGGCGCAGCGAATAACGCCGTCGTGACGGCGAAGAATCGAGAAGAGATCACATCGTTACTTCGCGTACGGGGCGACCGCTATATGGTCGACCGAACGAATGGGAAGCGAGCCGACAAACGAGAATCCATCGTCAATCGCGTACATGTTTACCGAATAGGGGTACGTTTCGCCGGCTATATTCGTCACGTAAAGAACGCGCGCTTTCGAGTCTATTGCAATCTGTGCGGCAGGCGTGAGCGGACCGATTCTCGCAATTCGCGTGTTCAAGTCGGCGGCTGCGTAGACATCGACGTAGCTCGGGTTCTCGTTCGGGAGATTACATTCGGAGAGAAACAGGTCTTCTGTCACGGCATCGACGGCGACGGCGCAATAGGAGATAGTGAAAGGAGTTTCCCCGTACGCTCCAAGTTTTTTGTAAGGTGCCACGGTGCTGAAGACTTCGAAGCCCGAGTCACACGCGAACTGGCGAGTACAGCCTGCCGCATACAGCCGCCCGGCGCTCGAGTCGACGGCGAGGCTCGGAATACCGGCCCGAAGGTACGGGATAGTTCCGAGCAGCGCGTGGCCGGGCGCCGTGCTGAAAACCGATGTATGGACAGAAGTCGAATCATACGCGGATACGAACAGCTGCGCCCGGGCGGGATCGACGGCGATGCCCCCAAGTTGGGCTCGCGGCACCGCGATCGAATCGATCGGCGAATACGCTCCGCCACCGGTAAAAATTTCGATCCGCTCCTTAGGGTAATCCTGAACTTCCATGTAGATGCGCCCGGTCGTTTCGTCGGCTGCGATGCTGTCGTAAAGCGTATTCCCGCTTCCGATCGTCGCGAGCAGCTGGTGGGAAGCCGCCGTGCTGAAGGACGTTACGGGGTCGTCGAGCTGTTGCGCGATAAGCTGCTGCCCCACCGTCGGCGGTGCGATCGGGACGAGCGTTGCGGGCGTCACCGTCTTCGGCGTTAGCCCGCCACCGGTTGCGGATAACACGATCTTCGAAACGTCGGCTCCGCTATAGGTGACGCTCACGCGCAGTCCGTAGGCGCCGGCGCTCTCTTGCACCGTCGTCTGCGAAAGCTTGCCGTTCACCGCGTCCGAAGTCGTGAGCGTAAAGGGGCGCGTGTACGGTTGCGGCGGGTAAAAAGGAAGGCCAAGAATCACGTTGCCGTCGGGATCCTTTGCGATGACGTCAAGGTTGATGATCGCGGGAGATCCGAGCGTCGGGTTCGGATAGTCTAGGACGAGCGCGACGCTCGCGACGACGCCGCTCAGCGTCAGATAGACGTTCGTATATCCCGCCGTTACGTTGACCGGCCCCGAGTTGCCGGTCGACAACACCGTTCCCGTCCCGCCGAGCCGATCGTAAGCCGTGACGGTAAAACTGTGCGTGCCGACCGGAATATGGCGCAGCGTAGCGATCGCATACGATGTCGACGGATTCACGTTCGCGATGACCGGGCTCCCTCCGTCGGTCGAAATCGTAAACGACTTCGTCGAAGGCGAAACGTACAGCGGGCGAATCCCTCGCGCGCTCGGCGGGGGCTTCGGCGCCGCCGGCACTTTAATTTTTAAGTTAGCGCTGCCGTATCGTACGGTCGTGAACGTTCGCTTCTGAACCGGCCCGGGGACCGTGGCCGACGCTGGCGCGCACGGAGAAGCGGCGAGGAGCACCGTAGCTACGGCGAGCATGCGAAAAGCAATCACGGCAAACGAACTCCGCAACATTTAAACACTCGTACACGCACTTAGTGAAGCGTTAGCGACTTGCACAACATCCTCGCGTCGCTTGCTCCACTTGAGATATAAACACGAATCGCTTGGATACGGCAATGCATGCGCTAACGAGCAGCAACTGCGAGAGCGGACGTACCGCCTCGTACGAACGAGTGGTGACGGCTCCCGATTAAGGCGCGTAAGGAGCAATGGTTATTAGCCCGGCCGAGCCGACGGGAAACGAG
Source organism: uncultured bacterium (assembly GCA_964244215.1). Taxonomy (GTDB): domain Bacteria; phylum Vulcanimicrobiota; class Vulcanimicrobiia; order Vulcanimicrobiales; family Vulcanimicrobiaceae; genus CAXTIY01. The sequence continues at coordinate 3,344 of CAXTIY010000126.1, read as the reverse complement.
CCCAGCTTTAAATAGCCTGCGTCGAGGGCGTACGAGTCGATCGTCGCAGCGCCACCGTTTTCGAATCCCGCAGTAACGTAAAGCACTCTCGCTTTCGCGTCGATCGCAAGCCGCGCGGCGGGCGTAAGCGGGCCGATGCGCGCGGCGCGGTGCTGTAAGTCCGCAGCTTCGTAGACGTCGACGTAGCTTGGGTTTTCGTTCGGAAGATTGCACTCAGAAAGAAAGAGCCGTTCGCTAACCGAGTCGACGGCAATGCTGCAATAGCTGGGCCCGTACGGATCTCCGTAAGCGCCGAGCAGTTCGTACGGCGCGGCGGTACTGAAGACTTCGATGCCGGTGCCGCAACCGAACTCGGGGCAGCCCGCGGCGTACAAACGCCCGGCGATCGCGTCGACTGCGAGATTCGGAGTGCCGACCCCGAGATATGGGATTTTCGCGAGTAACGCGTGGCCTGCTGCGGTGCTATAAACGGCGATGCCGTTGAACCCCGGAGGGAATGCCCCCCGCGCCGAAAAGAGCTTGCCGCCGGTCGAATCGATTGCGAGACTACCGAGATTGATACCCGGCGTTGCGATCGAATCGACTAACTGATAGGCTCCGCTCGACGCACGTATTTCGATTCGTTGATCGGGCAAATCGGCATAGATAAGCCGAGTCCTAAAATCGACTGTCGTGAAACCGTACTCTCCTTCGCTGATGGACCCGGTTCCGATCGTGCCGAGCAATTGATGTCCCCCAAGGGTGCTCAAAGCCAGGAGTGGACCGGGCAACTGACCGACGAGAAGCTGTTCGCCCGAGGTCGGCGGCGCGATCGGAACGAGTGTCGCGGGTGTAAACGCTTGCGGCGCGAGTCCCCCGCCGGTTGCGGAGAACACGATTTTCGGAACGTTCGCTCCGCTGTAAGCGACGCTGAGACGTAGACCGTCGTTACCGCCCAGACTTTCTTGCAAGGTCGTCTGCGATAATTTACCGTTCGCGGCATCCGAGGTGGTAAGGGTGAAGGGGCGCGTAAACGGCTGCGCCGATTTGCCCGCGCCGCTAAGAATGACGTTCCCGTCGGCATCTTTCGCAGTTACGTTAAGGTTGATGACCGCGGGCGATCCCAGCGTCGGATTAGGATAATCGAGAGCGAGCGCTAAAGCGGCCACGACGCCGCTCAGCGTTAAAGAAACGTAGACGTAACCTGCCGGGACATCGATCGGCCCCGAATTGCCGGTCGACAAAATCGTTCCGGCCGCCCCCGGCCGATCGTAAGCGGTAACGGTGAAACGATGCGTGCCGACCGTCAAGCGGCGGATCGTCACCGTCGCATAACCGGTCGATGGATTGACGTTCGTAACGACGGGAGCCAGTCCGTCGGTCGAGATCGCAAACGATTTCGTCGAAGGTGAAAGGTAAAGCGGGCGAAGCCCTCGCGTTGCGCGTGGCCGCGGAGCTGCGGGAACTTTAATCCTAAAGGACGCGCTACCGTAGCGAACGGACGATTGGGTGGGCGCTTGTAACGGCCTTTGCGTCGCAAATACGGGCGCGCACCAGAAACATGCGAGCAGCATCGTAGCTGAAGCTAGTATGCGAAAAATCATGGCAGAAGCTCCGGCTGATTCGAACGATCGTCTGACCGCTTTACGCCGTTTAAGATATAACACGAATAAGCGGGGGCGGCAAATTCGGTCCGCACGCGCAACGACGATTAGCGAACTATCTATTGTGAAAGCTCTTCTGTTTACGCTTCTTCTCTAGCGATGTGTCTAACGCCGGTTGTAATCGAGCCGCTGGAAGAACGTGCGCGGACCGCGTCGTGCGTTCCTTACAAAGCCAATCGAGCGCTTCCGTACTCGCCCGTTAAGACCGGCCATTCGCGCGCATCAGCGTTTCATGCGTCACTAAACTAATAGTAACGATACGTCAATATCGCCGGCGCCGAATTACGGCTCATCCGCGAACAACACTGCCCGCCTCTCGAGCCGACGCGAACACGAACCCCAGCTTCGCGGTTATCGATGCGGTGGCGAATCGAATCCCGAGCGTTCGCCGATACGGTTCAGCGTATCGGTCGTACGTGTGCGGTCGTCGCGACCCAACCGGCCCGGGCGAAATGAAGGCGGAGGGGAATCGTTTCTCCGGCTTTGAGATCCCGGCGAAGATCGAGCATGAGGTGATAACCGCCGGGCGCGAGCTCCGTCTTGCCGAATGCCGGAATCGGAATCGACGATAGCGACTTCATCGACATCATCGCACCCGCCATAGGCATGGTATCCATGCTCGATCCGGACGTCGCGGGGGACTTGGTCTCGGAACTCTCGTGCAGTTCTACGCGAGAGGCGACGGGCGTGGATCCGCCGATAAGCCGATCCGGAAGCGACGCATCGTTGCGGAACGTTGCATAGACGACCGCCGTGCCGGTTGCAGGCCGAGACCATACGTTGCTGACGCCGAGCGTCGGCTTCGCATTCGCGATGCCGGTACAGACGATGAGGAAAAGGAACGCGCTAGAACGTTTCATTTGCAATCCTTACGGTGATGCTGCGAGCGACGGAGCAGTCGATCTGGGCCGAAGCGACAGAATCGCTCGTGCCGCAGGCGCTATGGGTCGTAGACCGACTCGAGCGTTTACGCCGTTGCGGTGAGACCGCGCAAGCTCGGATTCGAATACGCGGACGTACGCGTTGAGCGCTGCGGCCGAGTCGCCTCTTGAGTCGATCGTGAAAAGGCCGCCGCAGGTTTTCCGCGGAGCTTGATGACGCAAGCACGGTGTCGTGGTACCGTTTAGGCGGCGAAGGCGGCCGGGCAGCCGCGCGTTTTCGAACGTGAGGAAAGTCCGGGCTTCACAGGGCAGCGTGCAGGATAACGTCCTGTCGGGGTGACTCGAAGGAAAGTGCCACAGAAACAAACCGGCGCATTCGGCTCTGCCGAAAGCGTCATGGGTGAAATCGTGAGGTAAAAGCTCACGGGGCGTCGCGGTGACGCGCGTCCGGGTAAACCCCACGTGAAGCAAGATCGCTCGATCGACGGCTCGTCATGCGCCCAAAGGCAACCGGCGAACCCGTCCGGACGGCTCGTCCGCTCGAGTTACATCGCACCGAGGCGCGCGGTAACGCGTTCCCCAGAGAGATGGCTGCCACCGCGCAAGCGGTACAGAATCCGGCTTACAAGCCGCCTTCGCCCGGTACGTGCGCGCGCTGCGCGCGCACGTACCGGCTTTGTGCCCGCGGCCGTACCGGTTTGCGCCCGCGGCCCCGCCGCTCGCAACTGCGAGGGCCGTCCGCCGGTTTTAGCCAATAATCTATCACGTGGCGCTCTGCGTCGCTTCCAGCCTTCCAGGAGAATCGGTTGAGCGCTCATTT
>CAXTIY010000125.1:0-8987 GCA_964244215.1 uncultured bacterium | reverse complement strand
TGGCCGCCGCGGTCGAGTTCCGAGACGATCGCTTTTTGCACGATCGTATCGGAGAAGGGCACGACGACCGTCTTGATCGACATGCGATTTTTCGGCGGCGTTTGAATGAGCGAGAGATCGCGTACGCCGAGCAGCGACATGTGCAGCGTGCGCGGAATCGGCGTAGCCGATAACGTCAAGACGTCGACCGTCGAGCGCATCGCCTTGAGCCGCTCTTTGTGCATCACGCCGAAGCGCTGCTCTTCATCGACGACGATCAATCCGAGATCCGCGAACACGACGTCTTTTTGCAACAGACGATGCGTGCCGACGACGATATCGACTTTTCCGTCGGCGAGATCTTTGAGCGTGGCCTGTTGCTCTTTTTTCGTTTTGAAGCGCGAGAGTTCTTCGATGCGCACGGGAAAGCTCGCGAAGCGTGCGCCGAACGTACGGTAATGTTGCGCCGCGAGCAGCGTGGTCGGCACGAGTACCGCGACTTGTTTTTTACCCGCGATCGCCTTAAAGGCGGCGCGCACCGCGACTTCCGTTTTTCCATAGCCGACGTCGCCGCAGACGAGGCGGTCCATCGGCCGTGCGCGTTCCATATCGCCTTTGGCGTCGTCGATCGCTTTCTGTTGATCGGGCGTCGTGTCGTACGGAAAGGCTTCTTCGAGTTCGGCTTGCCACGGCGTATCCTCGCCGAAGGCATAACCGGGCACGCTCTCGCGTTCCGCGTACAGCGCGACGAGGCCGTCGGCAATCTTCGCGAGACTTTCCGAAACGCGCGTTTTCGTACGCGCCCAATCGGCGCCGCCCATCTTCGAAAGCCGCGGAGCCGCGCCTTCGCTCGCGCCGTACTTCGTGACTTGATGCATCTGCGTAACGGGCACGAGCATGCGATCGGTGCCCGCATACTTAAGATCTAAATAATCTTGCGTCGCCCCGAGGATGGTCTCCGTGCGTAGGCCCAGATACTGGCCGATGCCGTGGACCGCGTGTACGACGTAATCGCCGACCTTCATATCGGCGAGCGTGACCGGTACGCCCTCTTTGACGGCGCGCAGCTTCACGCGTTTGGGCGGCTGACCGTAAATCTCCCGATCGCCGAGCACGTGCAGACGTAATCCCGGAATAGCGAAACCCGCTTCGATGCTGCCTTGATCGACGAAAACCGTACCCCCGCGCGTCATGCCGGGGCCGCTGCCGACGAACGACGCCGTCCCGTTCTCGCGCAGATGTAAGAGACTCGCGCTGCGCTCGACGTTGAGGTTGGCGGCGCGCAGCATTTCGCCCAGACGCGACGCGCCCGAAGCGACGAGCGCGACCGTCTCGCCGTCCGCGACCCAGGTTTTTACTTGATCGAGAAACATCGTCAATTGCCGATTGAAGTGCTCGACGAGACGCGTTTCCATGACGAAGGTTTCGAGCACGCGCGGCAGCCACGGCGCGGCTTCGCCTTCGATCGCGCCCGGCATGACGAGCGTCCGGTGCCGCGCGAACGAAGCCCCGAGCGTGCCGAGCGACGGATGCGGAGCGACGACCTCGGCGAGCAGCGCTTCCCCGACGGCGTCTTCTTCGACGGAGAGTTCGCCCGACTCGACGGCCGCGAGCAGCAACTGCTCTTCGCGCGAACGTTCGTCTTCGAGCCCGCGTTCGATCGTCGCGAGCATCGAGGGCTCTTCGAGCACCACGAGCGACCCCGCCCCGAGATGATCGAGCAGCGTTTCGTGTTCGTCGTACGCAAGCGATAGCCACGCTTCCGGAATGTCGGCGCCGGTTGCGAGATAGGCGCGCGCGGCCGAGATCGTCGCGGGCGTTCCGGTTAACCGGGCGAGCACCCGGTCGCGCAGTTCTTCGTCGCGCGGGATCTCGCTCCACGGCGCGATAACGAGCGCCGGGAGCGCATCCGTGCTGCGCTGCGTCGCAAGATCGAAGCTGCGCAGCGACTCGATTTCATCGCCGAAAAATTCGATGCGCGCGGGCAGATTCGCGGTCGCCGCCCACACGTCGACGAGGCCGCCGCGCACCGCGTATTCGCCGGCTGCGGAAACGACGTCGGCGCGATGATATCCGAGCAGATAGAGCCGTTCTTGCAAATCTTCGAAATCGCATTCGTCGCCCGCCGCAAGCGTAAACGAACGCTCCGCAAAGGCGGCCCGCGGCATGACGAACTGGCGCAGCGCCGCGACGGGAGCGACGATCACTTGCGGCCGCCGCGCCGCGAGTTCTGCGAATAAGGTCATACGCGCGCTGCGCTCGGAGGGCGATTCGATGACGCCGACGCTCTCCTCGCGCGGTCGCACGAGCGTTACCGGCGCTTCGTTCTCGCCGACGCCCAAATAATAGGTCAGGTCGGCGAAGGTGCGTTCCGCGATATCGGCCGTCGGAACGAGTACGAAAATCGGCGCGCGTAGCGCGGAGAAGATACCGGAAATGAGATAGGGTCGCGCGGCCTGCGTCGTCTCGTGCAACGCGAACGCGCCGTCGTGCGTACGCAGACGTTCGATGAGAAGGGCGAGCGGACGGCTCGAGCTAGGTAAGGCGCGGACGAGCGACGGAGCGAGCGTTGCGATGGGGGTGACCTCAAGGGAGCGGCTTCGGGAAACGACGCGCTAGCGCAGCGTCAGCGACAAGGTAACGGTCGTCGCGCGGCCGTCGGGTACCAGGGCCGAAAACACGATCGGATAGCTACGATTCTTCAAATACGACATGAAGAACGGAATGCCGGGAACCGACGTATCCAGCAGAAATAAGCCCGGAGCGGCGCGCGGGATGGCGACGGATCGGCCGAGCGTCTGCGCGACGACGCTCGTAACGGCGTAGCTCGTCAGAACGCGTACGTGCATGTCGCCCGGGGTCACGACCGTCGAATCGCTAAGGTCGATCTCGGCGATTTGCGGCGTGTTCGGATCGGGTGCCGGCGTCGGCACGGGCGTCGGCCGGTAGACGAATTTGTAGAGCGGCGTCGGCGTCGGTAGGGGCCCAGTCGGCGTTGCCGAGGGCTGCGCTATGGGCGGCGTAGGAAGTGGGCCCGAGCTGCCGAGCGGCGAGCCGCTCGGCGCGGGCGAGCCCGCGGGCGCGCTCGAAGGCGGCGGGGTGCCGGGCGCGGGTATCGGCGGCGCGGCGCTCGGCGTCTGTGCGAACGCGGCGGGCGTGCTCGCGAGCGCTAAGCCGAGCGTGAAGGCCGCACGCTTCATTGCAGCATGACCGGCACCGGCACGCTGACCCGTTTGCCGCTCGCGCCGACCGCGACGAAGTTGAGAATCGTGGTGACGCCGGAAGCGATGAACGGCAGCTTCGGCAATTTGCTCGCGGCTTCGAAGTCGCCCGGCGCAATCATCGGGATCGCGTTTTCACGGCCGTTGCTCACCGTCATTACTTTGACGACGTCGGGGCTCGTCGAAACTTTAATGTCGATCGGTCCGAGCGATTTGAGCTTGTTGCTGTTGAGATAGACGGCGAAAATCTGCGGCTGGCCGGCCGGGACGTGGTCCGGTTGACGTGGCACGAAGCGATAGCCGTAAGCCGGCGACGTCGGATGTTCGGCGGGCGTCGGCGTCGGCGGCGGCGTCGGCGTCGGCGTCGGCGTAACCGTGGCTGCCGGTGAAGCCGGTGCGCTCGCTTCGGGCGTTGCCGGCGCCGTCGCTTCGGGCGAAGCCGTTGCCGGCGTTACCGGGGCGGCGGAGGCCGGCGGCTCCGGCGTTGTGCTGCCGGAGGGTACCGGCTGCAGCATCGCGGCGAGGAGAACGAGCGATATGGCGATCACGTGAGGGCAGTCGTCTTTCTACGTAGGAACGGGCGCACGAGCGGCGCGAGCGCGAGCAGCAGCGGAAGGGTTTCCACGGCAGCGGCTAGGCGTAAGGTGCCCGCATCGATATGGCCGGAAGCGTCGGGTAAGTAACGTAGGACGCTCGAAATCGTTACCCCGTAGAGCCCGGCCGCAGCCGCGCCGCTTCCGGCCGCGGCGACCGCCGGCAAGAACCAGAGCGCGTACCACGCGTAGGGATTCGGCAAGGCGAGCCACACGGCAATGCCGAGCCAAGCGTGCCCGTCGCGTCCGTGGGCACGCAAGCGCCATAAGCCGTATACTCCCGCGGTAAGCGACAGCGCGGCCGCCGGGATGAGGCCGAGCGCCGATTGCATGGATACGGAGGGCGCGTAACGGCCCACGTGCCGCACGGCTTGCAAGGCCGGTACCAGGGGCGGCAGGGCGAGCGCGATTCCCGCTGCGAGTCCGAGTGCGAGTCCGAGCAGCGGGCGGGTCGACCGGGGTCGCGCGAAAGCGAGCAGATCGAGGGCGAGTCCGGCGGCGAAGGCGGCACCCGTCGCTTTGACGAGCGGCGTGATGCCGATGAGAAACGCGCCCGCCACGCCCGCGCCGCGCCGGAGGAGCACGAAGCCGGCCAGCGCCGCGAGCAGCACGAACGCGTCGTTATGGCCCTCGGCGACGCTCCAGAGCGCGACCGGATTGAGCCCGACGGCGGCGACCGTGACGAAGCGCCGCCGTGGAGTGACGCCGAGAAGAGCTGCGTTCAGCACGAAGATACAGCCGACGAAAGCGCCGCAGCCGAGCAATCGTAGCACCGTAAGGGCAAAGGCGACGTTCGCGCCGCCCGTCGCAACGACGGCCAGGCGTGCCAGGCCGACGAAAACGGGTCCGTACACGCACGCCGGGAACGCGTCGCCACCCCATTGCCAGCGCGCGGCATCGGCGAAGGGCTCGTGAAACGCAGCCGCGACGGGAACGTAAGGGTCGAAGCCGTGTGCCGCGAGCGCTCCGTACGCCGCGTACGCGTAGACGTCGCTCGAAAAAACGAACGGCCACGCCGCCGCGGCGCCGAGTGCCACCGTTGCCGCCAGGGCGACCGGTAACGCGGGCGCGGCCGGAGCGCCGCCGCCGCGCACGACGGCGAGCAGCGCGAGCGTCGCGCAGAGAATCGTTAGGCCTAGGACCGCGAAGCAGAGCGTCCCGTAGCTGCCCCAGGCGGTCACGACGACGAGCGGCGCCGCGAAATCGACGGCGAACGCGGCCGGATGCCGTGCTGCGAGCCCGCGCGCGACGGCGGCTCCTACGGCGAAGAACGCGGCTACGGAGAAGAGTCCGGCCCATGGGCGTGCGGTCACCGCTTGCGGGCTTCGCTTCGCCGCTCGCGAACACCGCCGCCCGTGAACGAGCGGGAGATGCGGCGAACGATCGCGCGCAAACGCGACGGCGAGCCGCTCGCGGCGGAGGTCTGGCGGGACCTAGTTCCTGCCTATCTCGCCGGGCGAATCGAAGACGCGCAAATGGGCGCCTTTTTGATGGCGTGCGTGCTCCGCGGAATGACGCTCGAGGAGACGTTCGCGCTTACCGAGGCATTCGTCGCGAGCGGCGAAACGCTCGTCGCGCCCGATCCGCGCACCGTCGACAAACACAGCTCCGGCGGCGTCGCCGATACCGCGTCGCTCATCGTCGTGCCCTTGGTCGCCGCATGCGGCGTGCCCGTCGCCAAGCTCTCGGGCGGCGCGCTCGGGCACACGGGCGGCACGCTCGACAAGCTCGAGGCGATCGAAGGCGTGCGCACGGATCTCGGGCCGGAGCAATTCTTTGCGACGGTTCGCGAGGTGGGGTGCGCGATTGCGGCGGCGAGCGCGCGGCTCGCGCCTGCCGACAAACGAATCTACGCGCTGCGTGACCGGACGGCGACCGTTCCCGCGCTCGGCTTGATCGGAGCCTCGATCGTCTCGAAGAAGATCGCCGGCGGCGCCCGCGCCATCGTGTACGACGTCAAGGTCGGCCGCGGCGCGTTCCTCTCCGAAGTAGCCGCAGCCCGCGAACTCGCGGAGTACCTCGTCGCGCTCACGGGGCGATTCGGGCGGCGCTCGGTCGCGCTCGTCACGGATATGGACGAACCGCTCGGGCCTGCGATCGGCACGGGGCTCGAAGCGCTCGAGGCACGCGACTTCTTGCGCGGCACGAGGCGCGATGCGCGCCTGGGCGAGGTGGTTCGCGCGCTCGGCCGGGCGTTGCTAGCGGTGGCAGGCGTCGCGGGCGACGGGGATGCGTTACTAGGGGCGGCGCTCGAGAGCGGCGCGGCTTGCGAGCGTTTCGAGGCCATGCTCGCCGCGCAAGGGGCGGTCGCGGGAGCGCTCGACCGGCTCGCACCGCATGCCGACGCGGCGAACGTACTCGCCGAGCGCGACGGGTTCGTCGCGACGATCGATGCGGTCGCGCTCGGCGAACTCGCGCGCGAACTCACGGAACGTGCGGGCAGCGGCGCGGGTATCGTTATGCGCGTTCGCACGGGCAGCGCCGTGCGCCGTGGCGATTCCCTAGCGGTTGTCTACGGTGATGCTACGAGCGTGGCGCGCGCGAGCGCGGCGTTCACGCTCGCGGAGGCCGCGCTCGCGGCACGCCCGCTCGTTTATTTCGAGATCGGTTCTCGCGACGGCACGCTCGCGGCGCCGCGTTCGACGCTCGATAGCAAATAGAGCGGCCGCTCTTTGACCTGATCGTAAATGCGCCCGAGATATTCGCCCGCGATGCCGATCGTAATTAACTGAACGCCGCCGAGAAAGAGAATAGCGCTCATCATCGACGTATAGCCGGGCTCGTTGAGCCCGAATACTTTAAGCACGAGAACCAGCACCGCGTAAACGAAAGCGATGATGCTGACGACGAAGCCGAGATAGGTCGCGAACCGCAGCGGAATCTCCGAGAACGAGGTGATGCCGTCGATCGCGAATTTCATCATCTTCGAAAGCGGATATTTCGTCACGCCGCTATGGCGCGCGTCGCGTTCGTATTCCACGCCGATTTGATTGAAGCCGACCCAACTCACGAGCCCGCGCAAGAAGCGGTGCTTTTCGCGCGTTTGTCCGAGCGCGTCGACGACGCGCCGGCTCAGCAATCGAAAATCGCCCGTATCGATGGGTATCGAGACGTTGGTTAGGCGCCGTATCGTTCGATAGAAAAGGCGCGCCGTCATCAATTTAAAGAAGCCTTCGCCCTTGCGCGCGCGGCGCGTCGCATAAACGACGTCGTAACCTTCGCGCCACTTCGTCAAGAACGTCGCGATCAATTCCGGCGGATCTTGCAGATCGCCGTCGATGAGCACGACCGCGTCGCCGCGCGCGGTATCGAGGCCCGCGGTCGCGGCGACTTGATGCCCGAAGTTACGCGAGAGATCGACGACGACGAGCCGCGGCTCGAATACGCGCGCCGCGCGTAGCGCTGAGAGCGTTCCGTCGCTCGAGCCGTCGTTGACGGCGACGATCTCGTAATCGTCCTGCGGCGGTAGAATCGTGCGGAGCACGGTGCCGATGCGGCCGACCAGCTCGACGATGTTGCCTTCTTCGTTGCACAGCGGAACGACGACGCTGATCAAACTCAAGCGAGTTCGGTCCGAACCGCTTGCCAGAAGAGCGGGAACAGCAATTCGTGATGGCCCGTAAAGGCGAAGCCTTTACCGTGCGTGCCGAGATGCGGACGCCGCACGACGTTGGTGGCGGGCCGGTACTGCCGGATAAAATCGAAATCGGCGGTCGTGAAATCGCCGCGATGGCCTAAGTTGCGCGCGACGCTTACGGCTTTGAGAAACGCTTCGGGCAGCAAGACCGCGGAGCCGAAATTGAGATAAACGCCCCCGTCGAGAAGCTCGGCGACGACCGCGCACAGCAAGCGAAAATCGATCAGTGCCGCTTCGCCGAGAGCCGCGCCGTCGGCTTGCGGATGCGCGTGCACCACATCGGTCCCGATCGCCACGCTCACGCACAGCGGAATGCCGGCAGCGGCCGCCGTCGCGAGCACGGAGTCGGCGGCGTTCGGGGCTCGCGCTTCGAGCAACGCGTCTCCGAGGGCTCGCCCGATGCCGTCCTTACGACGCGCCGCGATCGCACCCAAAATGAACGACGCCGTTTCGCCCGACATGCCGAACGAACCGTCTTGAAGCGCGGTATCCACGTCTTCGGAGGTCTTCCCGACGAGGGCGAGCTCGGAATCGTGAATCGTCACGGAGCCGTTCGCTGCGACGGCCGACACGAGGCCGTCCCGCATTAAGTCGCACAGCATTCCGCCGAGCCCGACCTTGATGACGTGGCCGCCCATGCCGAACAAGACGGGCCGGCGCAACTCGATGGCGCGCGCCGTGCGACGCACGAGCTCGCGAAGACCTTCGCCCGCGAGAAGGTTCGGAAGCGCGTCGAACCAAGTGCGGAAGGATGCCTCGACACCAACGGTTCTCCCACGATCGTCGCTGCGAACTTTCGACGGACGATCGCCGAGGGACGTTACGTGCAAACGCTCCAAGTCGACCGGCTTGTACTGCATGGTTTGCGCCTTCAATTATCCGAAACCGAGCCCTTGTTGCTTGCACGGTCCTCGCCTTCGCGGGCTGTGCGGGCACGTCGCACACGAGCGACCGCACGACGCAGCAAGCCGCGGCCGAAGCGCTCGCCTCTCCCGGCGCGACGCCGTTCGGCGTCATGTCGCCGGACGCGTCGCCCGGCGGGTCCGCGGCGTCGCCTGCCCCGTCGATTGCAGCGTCGCCCGTCGCACCGCTTCCGGCGGCTGCCGAGAGTGCCGCGGTCGCGCCGTCCGTTTCCGCCACTGCGACCGCAGCCGCCGCAGCGTCTCCGGCCGGAACCGGCACTCCGCGGATTTTATCGGTGCACACGTCGCCCGCCGTCGTGCACGACGGGGACACGCTGCTGTGGGACGTTCGCACGACCCCCGATGTGGTCGACGTGGTCGCCCACGTGACCGTCTATGCGTTTCGGCTGCAGAAGCAAGCCGCCGGGCAGTACGTGCTCGCGTTTACGATCCCCAAAGGCGTGCCCGGGTTTTTTCATGGGAACTACACGCTAAATCTGGTCGCGCGTAGCGTCACGGGCATCGAAACGGCGACGAAGGTCCCCGTGAGTTTTCAGTGAGTGAGTTCGAACCGCAGCTAGACGTGCGCGTCGATCACGCGCGCGGCGAGCGCGCCGTCGCGATCCATCGAGGCGCCGGTGCGCTGCCGCACGAA
>CAXTIY010000124.1:0-8990 GCA_964244215.1 uncultured bacterium | reverse complement strand
GCCGCGTTTGGCGAGCGCGGCGAGCGTCGGGTCCGTTAACGCGCCGAGATGGGCGCCCGCGATTAATTGCTGGCCCGGCAGCAAGGCTGCGGTGGTACCGCCGTTGAGATTGCCGCCGAGTTCTTCTGAGACCGCGAGCGACGTGAGCCCCGCACGGCGTAACGCGATGAGGAATTGCTCTTGATTATAACCGTACGATAAGGCGAGCGCTGCGAAATCGCCATAATCCATCGCGATTTCGACGCGCCGCGAACCCACTTCTTTGCGATCGCGAATCACCGCGACGTAGAGCGCGGCGAGCAGCGCGAGGCCGAGGACGATCGAGAGCGCCAGGCGATACCGGCGCGGCGCGCTTACGCTGACCATCGCGTTACGAACTCTCGCAGCGCGTCCGTAACGCGCGGCTCCGAGCGGTCGAGTTGTAGATAGTGTCCTCCGTCGACGGTTATGTAAGCGAACCGGTCGTCCAAGCGCCGCAGTTCCGCAACGAGTTGCGGAAAGCGCGGCTTGCGCTTCGCGACCGACCCTTCCAATAAAATCGTCGGCTGCGAGATCTCTTGTCCGAAAGCACGGTTCGGAAAATCAGTCGGGCCGGTAAAGGCCTCGTTCATCATCCTCGGATACTCGACCGGAACCTGCGTCCGCTGCCGCAGCCACGCGCGTTCCATGCGTTCCGAATCTTCGAACGATTGCGTGAAGACCCAGCGCGAAAGGGCCGTGCCGACCCGGCCGCCGCGCAGCACGGAATCGATCAGCGGCTGCGAGAGGAGACGCGTGATGCGGCCGAGCGGGCCGCCGAGGTGCCCGGAGGTGTCGGGAGCGTAAACGGGCTCGAGCAGTATGAGGCCGCGGACCGAAGCCGAGTGGTCGCAGGCGAGCGCCATCGCGAGCAAACCGCCCATCGAATGACCGGCGATCCAGGCGGGGCCATGTCGCTCGGTTACGTACGCGAGCGCCTCTTGGGCATCCACGTAATAGTCGCCGAGGCCGGCGTCCGCCACACGTGCCGCATCGCCGTGCCCGCGCGCTTCCCACGAATAGCAGGCCCGGTCGCGAGCGAATGCAGTCGCTTGCGGTTCCCACGACCACGCGCCGCCGCCGACACCGTGGAAGAAAAGAATCGGCTGCGCGTCCGCGGGGCCTCTTACATGTAACGCGCCGCCGGAAGCGAGACGCTCGATTCGTGCTTGACGCACCCGCCGCGGGTTCGTTATAGTAGGCCCACTTAACTGCAACGAATTTGGCCCAAGGTACAATCGCTTGTCGCTCACTCACCCAGCGCACGCGGAACGTATCGACCCCAGCCGTGACGTACGAATCGCCCTCCTCGGGTGTGGTACGGTCGGCGGCGGCGTCGCGCGTCTCCTCGTCAACTCGACGTCATCCGTTCCCGCCCGTAGCGGCGTGGATTACTGGCTCGCCGGGATCGCGGTACGCTCGCTTGCGAAACCGCGGCCGTCCGAAATTCCCGCCGGGCTCTTCAGCGAAGACGCGCGGGCGCTCGCGATCGATCCGTCGATCGACGTGATTATCGAGTGTATCGGCGGCACGGGCGTTGCAGCCGAACTCGTGGTCGCGGCGCTCGAGCACGGCAAGCACGTCGTGACGGCCAACAAGGATTTGCTCGCCACGCGCGGGCCCGAGCTTCGCGCGCTCGCGGCCGCCCATGGCGTGACGATCGCCTATGAAGCCGCCGTCGGCGGCGCGATCCCGATCGTGCGCACGATCGCCGAATCCCTTGCGGGCGAAGACATTTTGGAAGTCGGCGGCGTGCTCAACGGCACGACGAACTTCATTCTTTCCGAGATGTTCAACGGCGCATCCTATGCAAGCGCCCTCGCCCAAGCGCAGCGGCTCGGTTTCGCCGAAACCGATCCGACGAACGACGTCGAAGGCATCGATGCCGCCCACAAGCTCGCGATTCTCGCGCAGCTCGCTTTTCGTCGCGGCCTCGTTACTCCCGAAATCCCGCGCACCGGCATTACGTCGCTCGCACCCGCCGATCACTCGCTTGCGAAGCGCGCGAATTGGCGCTTAAAATTAATCGGCTGCGCGCGCGCCGACGCCTCGATCGTAACGCCCGCTTACGTGCCCGTCGAGCATCCGTTCGCGCAGCCGATCGGCCCGCAAAATTGTATCCGCGTTACCGGACGCAGTTCGGGCTCGCTCACGTTTGCGGGCACGGGTGCCGGCAGCGACCCGACGGCATCTTCGGTCGTCGGCGACGTCGTCGCGGTGTTGCATCGTATCGCCGCCGGGCGCAACGTCGGCACGCCGACGGCGAGCACGCAACTCGCGCCCGTGCGCGCGGATCGCTTGGAGCCCGCGATCGCGCTACGGCGCGTGCTTCGGCTCGCGAACCTCGGCGACGTGCGTCCGGCGCGTGAAGCGCTCGTGCGCGCAGGCATCCCGGCAGAGCCACTCGAGGGCGCACCCGCCGTTATTACGACGCGCATCGGCAATGAAGACGCCGCGCGCATCGTAGAAATCGTCGCGGCGAGTTACGTCGCACCCGAGAGCATCATTCCGCTGTGGGAAGATATCGTGGTTCCCCCGCTCAGCGCGCCGCTGACCGTCACCGCGCCCGTCGCATTTCGTGCGACCGTTTAGGAGTTACCGTGGCAGACATTCCGAGCTATCTATTCGATACGGCCGCTATTCACGGTGGCCATGCGGGCGATCCGCACACCAAATCGCGCGCGGTTCCGATCTATCAAACGACGTCGTATACGTTCGACGATGCCGAACACGCGGCGCGCCTCTTCGGCTTGCAAGAGTTCGGCAACATCTACACGCGTATAATGAATCCGACGACGGACGTTCTCGAGCAGCGGATCGCGCAACTCGAAGGCGGCGTCGGCGCACTCGCGTTTTCGAGCGGCCAGGCGGCGAACATCATTTCGATTCTCAACATCGCCCGTGCGGGCGACCATATCGTCGCGTCCGCTTCGCTTTACGGCGGAACGTATAGCGCGTTCTTACACACCGTGCCGAAGTTCGGAATCGAAGTCACGCTCGTCGATTCTGCAAAACCCGACAACTATTCGAAAGCGATTCGCGAGAATACGAAGGCGATCTTCGCCGAATCCATCGGCAATCCGAAGGTCGACGTGCTCGATATCGAAGCCGTGGCCGCGGTCGCGGAGGCGGCGAAGATTCCGCTTATCGTCGACAGCACGCTCGCGACGCCGTATTTATTGCGGCCGTTCGATTGGGGCGCGAACATCGTCGTGCATTCGGCGACGAAATTCATCGGCGGCCACGGCACGTCGATCGGCGGTCTTATCGTCGACGGCGGCAACTTCGACTGGGCGGCGTCGGGCAAGTTTCCCGAACTCGTCGAGCCCGATCCGTCCTATCACGGCGTACGTTACGTCGCCTCGTTCGGCAATCTCGCGTATATCATTAAAGCGCGCGTGCAAATGCTGCGCGACCTCGGCGCGTCGATGTCGCCGTTCAATGCGTGGCTCTTCTTGCAAGGCCTAGAAACGCTCGGCTTGCGCATGGAGCGCCATTCGTCCAACGCCCTCGCCGTTGCCGAACATCTGCGCGAGCATCCCGACGTCACCTGGGTTTCCTATCCCGGCGTGGCGGATCACCACTCATACGCGCGCGCGAAGAAGTATCTGCCGAAGGGCGCGGGCGCGATCCTAACGTTCGGAATCAAAGGCGGCGCGGCCGCGGCGAAAGCGATGATCGACCGGCTCAAACTTTTCTCGCTGCTCGCGAACGTCGGCGATGCGAAGTCGCTCGTTATCCATCCTTCGACGACGACGCATTCACAGCTCAACGTCGTGCAACAGATCGAAGCGGGCGTTACCGAAGACATGGTACGCCTCTCGGTCGGCATCGAAGATATCCGCGACATCATCGCCGATCTCGATCAAGCCCTGGCCGGTAATCGCGACGCGCTCTTCGTACGCGAGTCCGCGGCGCGCTAACGGAACCGGCATTCGAGCGCGACGTCGCGATCGGCGCGCTCGCGCTCGAATGCGGCGTGACGTTGCAAGACGTCGTGCAGCGCGTCACGCTCTACGGCGAACCACGCGCCGATAACGCGAACGTCGTCCTCGTTACGCACGCGCTGACGGGTTCTTCACGCGTTCTCGATTGGTGGAGCGGCCTCGCGGGCTCGGGCAAGCTCATCGACACGGACGCGCTCGCGGTCGTCTGCGTGAACGTGCTCGGCAGTTGTTACGGGTCGACTGGGCCCGGCAGCATCGCACCGGACGGATCGCCTTACGGCGAGCGCTTCCCGGTCGTGTCGGTGACCGACATGGTGCGCGCGCAGCGTGAAGCGCTCGCGGCATTCGGCTTTACGCGGTTTGCGGCCGTCATCGGCGGTTCGCTCGGCGGGATGCAGGCGGTGCGCTGGGCGCTCGAAGCCCCGGCGCACGTCGATCGCGCGATCGTCATCGGAGCCTACGATCACTTTACGGCGATGGGCATCGCGCTTAACGCGATCGCGCGCGATGCGATCCGCATCGCGCGCACGCCGGCCGAAGGCATCGCGCTCGCCCGCAAAATCGCGATGCTCACGTACAAATCAGAAGCGTTACTCGAGCACCGCTTCGCGCGTAAGAACGATCGCAAGGGCGGCGACCCCGCCAAACGTAGCGGCGATCGTTTCGACGTCGAGGGCTATCTCGATTATCAAGGCGAGATCTTCGCCGGGCGCATGACGGCGCATGCGTATCTCGCGTTAACGCGCGCGATGGATCTCTTCGAGACGCGCGCGCTCGAACTCGTCCCGCCGCATCCCGCGTTTAGCTTCGTCGGCATTTCGAGCGATTGGCTCTTTTTGCCGCGCTACGTTCGCGCGGCGGCGGAACGGTTTGCCGCGGCCGGTGCCGATAGTATCTATCTCGAACTCATATCCGATCACGGGCACGACGCGTTTCTCGCGGAGCCCGAACACTTGCGAACCTTACTCGCGCCGCGTTTAGAGTCGCTCTACGCGGCTCTTTAATAGCGTTACGTCCAACGAAGCGTCCGCGCCGGAGTGAACGCGCGTTCTTCGTCGCTCGGGCTTCTCGTTACATCGTCGTTCCACACGGGCGTTCGCCGTTCGAGGAAGGCGCCGATCCCCTCGAGCGCGTCGATATCCAAAGCGTTGCCGATCATGACGTCCGCAGCGTAATCGTACGCTTCCGGTTGCGGCATTTCGACTTGCGTGTAGAACGCGGCCTTACCGAGCCCGACCGCGTACACGCTCGCCGCCGCTATCTTCTGCGCCACGGCGACAACTTCGGCGTGCAGGCGCTCTGCGGGAAAGGCCGCATTGATGAGGCCCCAGTCGGCAGCCGTCGGCGCGTCGATCGCGTCGCCCGTCAAGAGCATTTGCAGCGCGCGCTTGCGCCCGATCGAACGCGTCAGCGCGACCATCGGCGTGGTGCAGAATAGCCCGATCTTCACGCCCGGCGTCGCGAACGTCGCTTCGAGCGAAGCGAAGGCCAGATCGCAGGTCGCCACGAGTTGGCAGCCTGCAGCCGTCGCGACGCCCGCGACTTCGGCGATAACGGGTTGCGCGATGCTTTGGATCGCCGTCATGACGCGCACGCAAGCGGCGAAGATTTCGCGCGCGAGCACGTTATCTTGGCCGTGCGCGGCCGCATGCAACTCACGCAGATCGTGGCCGGAGGAAAAGGCCGGCCCGAGTGCCCGCAAGATGACGACCTTGATCGTATTGTCGGCTCCGAGCGACTCGAAGGCCGTACACAATTCGTTGAGCGCGAGTAGCGAAAGCGCGTTGCGCTTTTCCGGATTCGCGAGGGTCAGCGTCGCAATACCATCTTGCAACTCGAACTCGATCGTACGTAACGGCCCGATCTCTACCATGGCGCATCTATTCGCCGTAGCCGAAACGAAGCCGCCCGGCATAGTCGGCACGGTTCGTCCCGCTCTCGGGACGACGGGCCACGGCCAGGTACAACATTCGCGCGACCGAAACGACCGGTATGAACGCAACTTCGACTCTGCGTGGCTTCGACTTCGTCATGTATCTCGTCGACGACATGCAACGCGCGCGAACGTTTTACGAGAGTCTGTTTACATTAACGCCGGGCTCGACCGACTCCGAGTATTTCGTCGAGTATGAACTTCCGGACGGCGGCGCATTCGCTCTTGCGAGAGACCCGAGCGCCGCGCGCGAACCTTCCGGAGGCGCGATGTTCGGGGTAACCGACGCGGAAGCGTCGATCGCACTGGTCGAGCAGCTCGGCGGCAAGCTTTTGCGGCGCTACGGTGGCGAAAACTGTACCTCCGGTTGGTGCACCGATCCCGAGGGCAACCCGTTCGGCGTTCATCAGCGAAAGGGTCTAGTGTAGCTCGTCCGCGCCTCCGGTGCCCGGCCGCAAATCCTCACCGATTTTGAGAACGGTCGCACGACCCGCGCGCTGCTTCACGATGCGAAATACGTGGCGCAACCGGTCGGCCGACGGCGTAGAGCCGACGATTTCGCTTGCGAAGACGGCCGGCTCGTCGATGAAAGTCTGCACGTTCCAACCACCGCCGCGCAGCGCCCCGACGATTACTTTATCGACGTTCGAGAGTCCGGTCGCGTTCGCGACCAATACCACGTCTTGCGGCGGATCCTTCGGCGAACAGAGTATTTCGCCGACGAACCGCGCCCAACGCCGGTCCACGAAGACGACCGACGTATCGCCGACCCAGCCGTAGGTTGCCGGGAGCGTCAGCGTGCGAAGGTCGTCCGCTCCGACGCTACGATACGTTTCCACGAGCGCCGTTAGTTGTGTATCGGTTAATTGCGTCCGTACGTCCTGACGCGCGAGCGCGATGAGGCGCGGTAGTTTCGTCCATTCGGCCGGCTGTGCCATCTCGTGCGCGATGACGCGCACGACCTGTTGTTGGCGCCGCATCCGCCCGAAATCGCCTTCCTCGTCGTGCCGGAAGCGCATGTAACCGAGCACCTGGCCGCCGGAGAGAAACTGTTCGCCCTTTTTGAGATGGATGTGCAGATTGCCGTAATTATCGTCGTAGTCCATCTGCTTCTCGACGTCGATATTGACGCCGCCCATCGCATCGACGATTTGCTTCGCGCCCTCGGGCGCTACGACCATCGTCGCGTCGATGGTCGCTCCAGTCATGGCGCTTACGACGGACGCTGCGAGCTTCGCTCCGCCGGCACCGATGACGCTATTGATTTTCATGCTGCCGTGATGCGGTACGCGCACCCAGGCGTCGCGCGGTATCGAAACGAGCGTCGCCGTGTGGCGATCCAAATCCAGATGCGAGAGAATGATCGTGTCGGCGGTCCCCTCCTCGGCTTGATTGCCAAGAACGAGCACATTTAGACGATGCTTCCCGAACGCTGCCGCGACATCGCGAACCGCTTTCGCGCGCACGACCGCCGTCGCGACGGGAGCGAGCGCGCCGCGCATACCGCCGCTTCGAAACGTGAAGACGCCCAAAGCTCCGGCGAACGCCACAGCAATGATGACGATGAGTATGAGGGGCGTCCGCTTCAAAAGCGTCCTCCGGCGAGGGGATGACGAGGCTTCGAACGGACGCGTTGAACGTCCTCGAGGCGCATCCATCGGACGCTCTTTAGACGGCGCATCCGTACGCTTAAAGGACCGCATCGCAATCGTCGGGGGTTCCGTTCAAAGGAGTCTTAGCATCGCCGCTGCGAACGCGCTCGTCTTCGACACGACCGGCAAAGCAGATGCCGCAGGCTATGCCACGACCGAATATCCAGCTCAGAACGTTCGGGCGTCGAAGCGCACGGCCGTGGCTCGGTTAAGGATTCGTTTCGAGAATCGTTATTCGCACGAGCGCGGCCTGCGCGGCCGGCAGCCGAATCTTCCGCCCGTTTGCGTGAAGCTCGACCGCATCGGAATCTGCGACGGCGACCGTCGCTTCGAGCCCAGGCATGATGCCGGCATCCGCGAGCGCGCGCACGGGTGCGGCTTCGCGATCGTCGAGACTGACGACGCGTACGGAGCGCGGGGCGGCAATCTCGACGAGCGAAGGGAGGCGACGATCGAAGGCGTCTTCGTCCTCTTTATACGGAATGACGTGGCCGTGGGGATCGCGCGCGGGGTAGCCGAGATACTTTGCAAAGCGTTCCGCGATATCGTTCGAAATTACGTGTTCGATACGCTCCGCTTCGGCATGCAGCAATTCGAGCGGCACGTCGAGCGAGCGATACAAAAACGTTTCGAGCAAGCGATGGCGCCGGATGATGCCGACGGCAAGTTCGCGGCCGTGAGCGCTCAGCGCCAAGCGGTCCGTCGGCTTATCGCTTTTCTCGAGAAGGCCATCGCGTTCCAAAAGCCGCTTCGCTTTGCTGACCGAGACGGGCGTAACTCCGAGATAGCGCGCGACGTCCGCCGCCTTGACGGGTTCTGCGTATCCGAGTTGATAGATCGCCTTGACGTAGTCCTCGCGGGCCCGGATCGAACTGCGATCCGAACCGACTTCCAGCATTTCCGGCCGAACGTCGTTCTCGGCGGCAATAGCGCGCGTGGGTTCCATGCTGTCCAACGCAGATGTCATCGCTCCTTATCTCACCATTTCGGCGTGCCTAATTCAAGGCCGGGAGCCCGGCCGCACCGATGTCGCTTGACAGAGCGGCGAATAAAGCGTTAACTATGAGTAATGTTACCCGTGGTTAATGGTTGTCTGACTGCGACGTGCGTTCCCAAATGGGCGGCGTGTTGAGCCGGCTTTCGCCCGGGCGCCGGAATCGGCTGGTTCGCAATGTGTTGCTTGCCACCGTACCGTTTATTTTCGTCGCAATCGTGACGCTCGTCGCGTACCCGGGACTGCGCCCGACGCAGCAAGTGATGACCCTCATCGCGTGCACGGGCGGCGCGCTCCTCGCCTTCGAAGCCCGACGGCGCATGGAAGCCATGTTGCGGGCGCTCGCTCGCGAGCACGATGCGACGTTGCCGACGACGAGCGTTACGGGTAGCAGGCTTACGTAGCGAACAGCTTCGCATTTCGGGTAAGAGCGCGGCATGGCCGAT
>CAXTIY010000123.1:0-9006 GCA_964244215.1 uncultured bacterium | reverse complement strand
CGTTTCTAGCCGCATACTTCGGCAGCGCTCATGGGCCGGACTCCAAGGCGTTCATTGCGGTCACTGCCACGATGTGGTCGCTTGCGGACCTGCTCACGGCGTTTCTTCTGCTCGCGCAATTTTATGTGAATGGTAGCGTCTTTTTGGGGTTAACGGCAAGCGCTTATCTAGTTACCGGGCTCTTGACCTGGCCTTACCTCGTCGCGTTTCCCGGGATCGTTCGTTTAGACGCGCTGTCGATGAGGGACGATCAGACCTCGATCTATCTCTGGTGGATCTGGCACGCTACGTTCCCGGCTCTCATTATCTGTGCGAACCTTTACGATGCGACGCGCGGCCGCATCGTTACTCGCAGCAGAATAAAGATGGTCACGATCGCTTTGGTCGTTCTGCCGATCGCCGCTTCGAGCGCGCTCTCGGCTCTGGTCTTCGCATATCACGACAACTTGCCGAATTTGCTCCTCAACGGCCGGTTTCAACCCGTCTACCACTATACGTTCGTGCCGGTAATCATCGCATTGAATGTCGCCGCTTGCGGCGTTGTCGTCGGGAGGCGAGCAGGCCTTACACCGCTCGCGACGTGCATCGCTATCGCAGCGTTCTCGGGCGCCCTCGATGCCTTCCTGAATACCCAAACCGGCTGGTATACCTATGCCTGGGATGTGGGAAATCTCGTCACCGTCTTTACGGCGACCGTCGTGCTCATCTTGATTTTATGCGACATCGCGGACGTTTACGGGCGCCTCGCCCGCGTCGCGAAAACCGACGTTCTCACGTCGCTGCCCAATCGGCGAGCGTTCGACGACTATTTTCGGGCCGTCTTCCAAAATGCACGCAGGCAACGTCAAAATATGTGCGTGTTAATGATCGACGTCGATCTATTCAAGAAGTTCAACGACTCCTACGGCCATCAAGGCGGCGATCAATGCTTGCGCCAAATCGCGCGCGCTATGGCCGGCTGCGTCAATCGCCCGCTCGATCTTTTGGCGCGTTACGGGGGCGAAGAGTTCGTCGCGGTTCTTCCGGGAACGTCTCTGGCCGGCGCGTTCTTCGTTGCAGAAAACATTCGCGGCGTTATCGAAGGGCTCACGATCGCGGTGGATGCGGGAACGGTCGCCCGCGTCACCGTTTCGATCGGCATCGGATATATTACGGATGTCTCCGAGTTCGGCGAGACGATCCTGTTCTCGGCGGCGGATCGCGGCTTGTACCAGGCGAAGGATCGCGGGCGCAATCGGGTCGTTCTCGGTACGGCGGAGGAGAAGCCCCCGCGAGATACGCTCGTCCCGCGCACGACGTTCTCTACGGTACCCGTGGCCGCGTCCGTAGGGTCGCCCGCTACCGCCGAATAGCAGCAATCGATCGAGCTAGCTCTCGAGCGGATAATGTGACCCGTCCTGTGTCACACTTTGTCGCAATCGCCTGCCGTGCCGAGCGAAGTGGACGATATGCTACACATGCCCGACCCAGGTTCGGCCCTATCGACTCCGTCGGCAGCGTCGTTTAACGAGGTAACGACGACTCGGCTCCAACGCTCCGGGGCCGTTGCAGTCTGCGCGATGCTCGTCCTCGTGACGTTGTCGGCTACGTGTTTCGGCTCGAGCCAAGGGCCCGTGCTCGAGGCGTTCGTTCCGATAACGGCGACGATTTGGTCGCTTGCCAATCTGCTGACGGCGTTTCTGCTTCTGGCCCAGTTCTACGTGAACGGGAGCCTCTTTCTCGGGCTGTCCGCGGCGGCTTATGCGCTCACGGGTCTTCTAACGTGGTCTTACCTCGCGATGTTTCCCGGCGTTATTCGCCCGGAGGGCTTACTGCCGGACGACCACCACGTTTCGATATTCCTTTGGCTCGTCTGGCATTGTACGTTTCCGCTCATCGTGATCTGCGCGGCGCTATGCGATTCGACGTTCGGGCGCGTGGTGGCTCGGCGCAGAATACAGCTCTATACTGGTTTCATTTTCGGCGCGACGGTTTTGGTGGCGCTCTTCTTATCCGCGTTCGTCGTCGTCTATCGCGACGTGCTCCCGCAGATCGTCATGCACGGCCGGTTCCTGCCCGATTACAAGTACGGCTTCGTGCCGGCCATTATCGCTCTCAACCTTCTCGCGTGCGCCGTGCTCGCAGCGCGGCGCACCTTCTTCACGCCGCTTACGATGTGCGTTGCGGTCGCCACGTTCTCCGCAGCGCTCGATGCGTTTCTCAACTCGAGCGCCGGCTGGTACAGTTTCGCCTGGGACACCGGAAAGCTCGTTACGGTGTTTACGTCGAGCGTCGTCCTCGTCATGATTCTGTGCGACATCGCGGGAGTCTACGGGCGGCTCGCACGCGTCGCGAAGATCGACGTCCTGACGTCGCTCCACAATCGCCGCGCTTTCGACGAACATTTCGCTTTCGTGTTTAAAAATGCGCGGCGAGCGCACGCGAAGATCAGCTTACTCGTGCTCGACGTCGACCACTTCAAGAAATTCAACGATTCGTACGGTCACCTGACCGGCGACGAATGCTTGCGCCGCGTCGCGCGCGCGATGGCGGATTGCGTAAATCGTCCGCTCGATCTCGTGGCGCGCTACGGGGGAGAGGAATTCGTGGTCGTTCTTCCCGAGACGTCGCTCGCGGGCGTATTCGTCGTTGCGGAAAACCTGCGCGAACTCGTCGCGGGGCTCGAGATCCCGCTCGACGATGGAAAGTTCGCGCGCGTGACCGTTTCGATCGGTATCGGCTACATTACGGACGCCTCCAAATTCGATGCAACGATTTTGTTTTCGGCGGCAGACCGTGGCCTATACCAGGCGAAAGATCGCGGCCGCAATCGGGTTATTTTGGGCTCGACGGATACGATGGAGGCGACTCCGCGCCGAACGGCGCCGGGCGCCGTAAGCGTCGCGACCGATTCGTCTCCGAACGACGAATTAACCGCCGGTCGGCGTTAACGCTTCCGTTCGCACGCGCGATGCGAGCTCGAGCGGTAATCCCCAGAGCGCGATGAAGCCGGCTGCGGCGTCGTGTTTGAAGCGGTCGCCCGCACCGTAGGTCGCGAGCGTCTCGTCGTAGAGACCGAACGGCGAACGGGTACCATCGACGACGGCACACGCGGCGTGCATCTTCAGGCGCACGCTACCCGTCATGCGTTCGTTTAACGTCGCGTTAAACGCATCGAACGCGGTCCGAAGTGGGGAGGGCCAAAGCCCGTCGTACACGAGCTCCGCGTATTTCTGATCGATCGTCGCTTTGAAACGTAATTCGTCGCGCGTGAGCACCAGGCGTTCGAGGGCTTTGCGCGCGGTAATTAGCGCGATGGAGCCCGGACATTCGTAGACTTCGCGCGATTTGACGCCGATGACGCGATCCTCGACGATGTCGATGCGTCCGATGCCGTGCGCTCCCGCGCGCCGATTGAGTTCGGCGACGAGCGTAGCGCCGGTTAGTCCTCCGACCGATGGCTCGCCGCGTTCGAAGTCGATGACGACGTGTTCTGGTTGCGAGGGACGCCGCTCGGGCGCTGCCGTCCAGGCATAGGCATCTTCGGGTGGCGCGTTCCAAGGGTTCTCGAGAATGCCCGCCTCGATCGAGCGGCCCCAGAGGTTCGCGTCGATGGAATACGGTTTAGCCGCCGTGTGCGCGACCGGAACGCCGTTCGCTTCTGCGAAAAGCATCGCGTCCGGGCGCGAGAGCGGTTCGTCGCGCAGCGGCGCGAGCGTGGCGATCGACGGATCGAGCGCGCGAACGGCCAGCTCGATCCGGACTTGGTCGTTGCCCTTCCCCGTGCAGCCGTGGGCGACGGCGTCCGCGCCGTAGCGATGCGCCGTCTCGACGAGCAACGCCGCGATAAGCGGCCGCGAGAGCGCCGCGGAAAGCGGATAGACGCCTTCGTAGAGTGCGTTCGCATGCAGCGCGGGATACGCAAACTCCGTGATAAAGCGTTCCTTCGCATCGATCAGGAGCGCGTCGTAGGCGCCGAGCGCGAGGGCCTTGGCTTTAACCGCGTCGAGCGCGGCCGTCGCGCCCGTGCCGGCCGTGCCGTCGCTTTCGCCGAGGTCGAGTGTCATCGCGATGATGCGGTGACCCGCGAGCACGTATCTTTTAAGCAGCACGGACGTATCGAGGCCGCCGGAATACGCGAGAACGATGGTCATGAAATTTCCTTCATGCGAGTAATGTCGACGCTCACAACGGATCGTCCGAACGCATATCTTCGAAGCGTTGTTTAACGACGGGTAACTTTGCCGGATCTTCGAGAATAACGAGTACGGTATCGTCGCCGCCGAGCGTGCCCAATACTTCGGGCCACTCGGCTTCATCGATTGCGGAAGCCACGAGCATCGCGCTTCCCGGCGGCGTCCGCAGCACGATCTGATTGACGCTGCCGCGACAATCGCGCACGAGTTCCGCGATTACTCGATGCAGCCGGCTCGCGTACCCTTTGCCGAGTCCCGGCTCGACGTATTTAAATTGCGTGCCCATGCCGTTGCCGTTCTTAAGCGGAACTTTCGCGAGGCCGAGATCTTTGATATCGCGCGAGACGGTCGCCTGCGTTACCTCATAACCTTGCTGCTCGAGGAATTGCGCGAGTTCTTCTTGCGAATGCACGGGGCGCGTTGCGATGAGCGAGAGGATCGCGCGCTGGCGAGTCGTTTTCATACGGGCATGCCTCGTAAATCGGTAAGCAACGCGACGAGAAGTGCTTTTTGGGCGTGCAACCGATTTTCGGCTTGATCGAAAACCGCGCTCTGCGGGCTCTCGAGCACGCCCGCCGTGACTTCCTCGCCGCGATGCGCGGGCAAGCAGTGAAGGAACATCGCGTGTTTCGCGGCCGCCGCCATCAGCGTCGCATCGACGCGGTAGGGAAGCAGCGTCGCCGCGTTGCGTTCGGCGAGGTGTTCTTCGCCCATCGACGTCCAGACGTCGGTGTAGACGACATCGACGTCGCGCACGGCGCGATTCGCACTCGTAAATGCGCGAGCCGTCGCGCCATGCGGCTTGCCGAGCAATTGAAGGCGCGCGAGAAATGCTTCGCTCGGCCGATGCGTCGGTGGTGCGCCGAACGAGACGGAGATGCCGCTCATCACGGCGGCTTCGGCGAGCGAGACCGCGACGTTGTTGCGCGCATCGCCGACGTAGGCGAGTCGCAAGCCGGCGAGCGTACCGAAACGTTCCCGAATCGTTAGCAGGTCGGCTAGCGCCTGACATGGGTGAGCTGTCACGGAGAGGCCGTTGATCACCGGTACCGTAGCGGCCGCCGCGAAGCGCCGTAGCGGCTCGTGCGCGTGCGTGCGAACGACGACGGCATCGACGTATCGGGAGAGCACGCGCGCGACGTCTTCGGGCGTTTCGCGCGACCCGGCGAGCAGGCCCGAGCCCTGTGTGAAGAGCGCGTGGCCGCCGAGATGCGCCATGCCGACTTCGAACGATACGCGCGTACGTAAGCTCGGTTTCTCGAACAACATACCGAGCGTCTTACCGCGCAAAAGCGGTAGCTGGTCCGCGGCGCGGCCGGCCTTAAAATGGGTTGCAAGATTTAAGATCGTGGCGATTTCGGACGGCGCGAGATCGGTAATCTCAAGAAAGTGGCGTCCGCGTAGGGCCGATCCGCCGAGTGAGGCGAGCATCATGCATAACTATACATATAATGGATAGCGATGCAAGCATGTACTCAACGCTCGCTTACTGGGCGCATGTCGAGCCTCCTGAAACAGAGAGTTGCTAATTGGCGGGTGGTCGGTAGTATTAGTGGCGAATGTCCCTAAAATGAACGATCCCATCGTCTTTAGCGACGGCCAAGTCGGATCGCCTCCGATCGTGCTCTCGCGCGAGTTGTTCCTTCGAATCGAGCGTTTAGCGGCTCAAGCGAATATCGAAGCCGTCGAGCTCGTGCAATTAGCACTCGCCGACATCTTTAACGATCCGAACATGTCGCTCGAACGGTTGGCGCAGATCATTCGCCTAACGGACCAGTAGCTTCGTCGCTACGAGCGGGATGCTGCTAGAGCATCTTTCCCGGCGCGCTCCGCGAGGTAGGCGCCGATCGCTTCTTGCCAGGAGGGCGCATGGTCGACACCGAGCCGGGTCGCGGCGTCGTTTGCGAGGACCGAATAAGCCGGGCGTTTTGCGAGGGAAGGAAATGCATCCGCCGTCGTGCGCGTAAGCTCGGTCGTCAACTTCGCTTGACGTAAGATTTCGCGCGCGAATTCGAACCACGTGCACGCGCCCGAATTTGTGACGTGATACGTTCCGTAACGCTCGTGGCGTACGATTGCGGCGATAGCGGTTGCGACGTCACGCGTATAGGATGGCGAACACGTCACGTCGTCGACGATGCGCAGCGGCCGGCCCTCGGCCGCCTGCATCAATATCCGGTCGATGAAGGTGTAGCCCTTGGTGCTGCTGCCGCGAATGCCGTACAGCCCGCTCGTCCGAAAGATGAAGAAGCGATCGGAATGTCGCTGCAAGAGCCGTTCACCCGCGTATTTCGAGATGCCGTACGAGGAAAGCGGGTTCGGCGCATCGCTTTCGCCGTACGGCGTTCGCGCGATACCGTCGAAGACGAAGTCCGTGCTGATCTGGGCGAATGCGGCGCCCGCCGCGGCGCATTGCGCGGCGAGTTGATCGACCGCGAGGGCGTTGACGGCCATCGCGCGGTCCGGTCGCAGTTCGCAAAGCTCGACGTTGTGAAAGGCTGCCGTATTGATCACGAGATCGGGCCGGTGATGCACGAGGAGCTTCGCGATCGCCGACGGTGCTTCGATGTCGACCATCGCGTGATCGACGCCGATCGGTTTGTCGCCCTCGAACGCGCGCATGAGATCGAATCCGAGTTGGCCCGAGGCACCGACGATCAAGGTTCGCATGCTCGCGTGCTTCGGCGCGGCTATCGGTCGACTCTTACTAGGACTGGATTCGGGAGGCGAAAGAACCCGCGTTGGTCGGCACTGATTAAGGCGACGTAAAGGCGATGCGAGCCGCGGCCGAGTGCTGCAGGCGCCACGATGATGGAGAAGGCTTTCGTATTGGGCTTCGCGCCGTAACGCGCCCCGGGTGCGCTCAGTCGCGAGCCGTCGGACTCGATAAATGCGGCGGCTCCGGTGCTTCCGTCGAGCGGGTCCTCAAGCGAACCGGTTAACGAGAAAGAACCGTCGGGCCGTCGCGATGCGCGCACTTCTCCGACGGCATCGGGATGAATGCGCGGTACGCCGGCGAGGAGTTCCGGATCGAGCGAATCGGATGCGCCGCCGGCGACGCCTTGCGAGTGGAGGATCAGGCCGCCCGCAGCGATTTTCTTCGGTACGAAATGTGTCGGGCGGACGCCTTCGGCTGTAGCGAACGTAAGCGCCAATAGACCGACTAGCATGGCATTGCGGTTCACGAGCGTCGCTTTACGATCGGCTGCGAAGCAGTCGCTGCTCCCACGCCGAGCAACGTCCACCACAGGCCGCCGACTTTCGGATAGAAGGTGAGATAGTCGAGGCCCTGATGGACCGCGAGCGCGACCGTAGCGGCTGCTATGCCGATGCCGAGCGGCCCGCGCGTACTTCGGATGAGTAACACCAATGTGGCGCCGATGGTCCAGATGGTGGCAGCGAAGAGCAGAACACCACCCTCCGCGAGCGACTGGAGATAGAGGTTGTTCGCGTGCGTGCGCACACCGATCAAACCGACCGTCGGAGTGAGAAACTCGTAGTTTCCGGCGCCTACTCCGAGGCCCGGATCGCTCGCCCACATCCGCAGGGCCGCGCGCCACAGAACGGCGCGCGGTGCGAGGCCGTCGTCGAGCTGCGTTTCGCCGGTCGTCGGCGCGATCCACGCGAGAAATGTGTCGAGCGTCGATGGGAAACCGCCGGCAGCAAAGAGAGCGAAGAGCGCGGTCAGCGGTAGGATAGCGCAGCCGGCGGCGTTCGCTAATCGTTTACCGAAGCCGGCGCGATACGCGGCGAACGCAACTACTGCGAGCCCCGGGACGAGCGCGATGTAACCGGATCGAGAGAGCGTCAGCGCGTCTGTGACGGCCGCGAGAACGCCGGATAGTGCGAAGAGCGGAGCTCGGGTGCCCAGGAGTGCTCGCGCGGCGAGCATCGGTACGACGAGATCGCACCAGCCCGCGAGCTGATTCGGGCCTTCGAGCGGGCCCGCTATCCGTGGCACCGTGCGTCCGTGCAGCACGATGCCGGAAGGCGCGGTCGTGAAGTCTTGCACGAGCGCCGGAATGCAGACGAGCAACGCGGCGGCGCCGACGGCGTTCCAGAGGAGCGCTTCGTCGGGATCTTCGGCGAACGCGACACAGGCGCAAACGAACGTGGCGAAATATTCGAGGGCTTTAAGCGTCTCGCGGGCCGTCGCGTCGATGTAGGTAGCGGGAATCGCAGAAAGTGCCGTCGCCGCGACGATCGCGATTGCGCCGCAGACGAGCGGACGGGCAGCGCGGCTACCGAGCGGCCGCATCGGCGCCCGCCGCAAAGCGAGTCCGAAGATCGCGCCGATTAAGACGGCTTTCGGCAACGTGAGCGTCGTCGGGCCGAGCGCGCGAGCGAGGTCGAAGGGGCCGGTAACGATGAATGCTGCGATTGCGATAGCCGGTTTACGACGAGTTGCCAAGGCGAGCGCGAGCGCAACGAACGCGAAGAGCACGAACGAGGCGACCGAGGCATGCGGCACGTGAGCCACCGGGACGGCGACGTTCGCGGTGCCGAACGTCGTAATCACGGCGAGGCAGTACCCATCGGCAAAAACGTTCGCCGCCGTCGTACGCCGAGCCCCGGAAGGTCGATGCTATACTGCTCGCACGATGGTCTTGCGCTTGTATGCGGACCGGTGCGTCGAGCGGAACGAACTGCTGAAGCAGGCGTTGGAGAAATTGATTGCGGTTTTCGCTGCGGAGCCGGAAGTGCGCGAAGCGTTCGTCTTTGAATCCTATGCTGCGGGGCGCGTGGGACCGACGAGCGATCTCGACGTACTCGTGATACGCGACACCAAGCTCGGAATCGTCGATCGCGTCGCCGATCTCAAGTTCGCCGC
>CAXTIY010000122.1:0-9008 GCA_964244215.1 uncultured bacterium | reverse complement strand
TTAAAAAGTTGAGTCACGCCGCCGACATTTGCTTTAACGACGGAATCCGTGAACCTCACCACGCCCTCGCGGTCGATCTCGGGCGCGCCGACGATGACGCCGACTTTGCCCGCTTCACGGATGTGCCGAGCAACTTCACCGACGTGGAGCAACGCCTTCGTCGGAATGCAACCCCAGTTCAGGCAGACGCCACCAACCTCGTCTCGGTCGACGCAAACCACTTTTTTGCCGAGTTGTCCGAGCCGGATGGCTGCATGGTAGCCGCCGGGCCCAGCTCCGATAACGACGACATCTACGGGGGTGCTCACGCGAATTTCCTCACTCAACTCCAGCCGAGCTCGGCCGGCCGGTCATTGCTTAGACCCGCTGATGCCCAGCGCATTTTCAAGTAGGCTAGGACCGCGGCCGGCGCCCGCTCTTGACAAGAATCGGCGAGTCACAGTTTGAGGGGAGTGCGCCTAAGCGCTTCTTCTCGGCGCCGAGTACGAAGCATTAGTGGTCATACTGATCCCGCGAAGCGTGTTCCGTCGCCGCGACATGCACGTTGCGATCCACGAACGCGCTGAGCTGCTTGGACCCGTCGATCACGACGTCTTTCCCGTGCGCGAGATTGTGGCCGAAGAGACCGCCGATTCCGAAGGTCGCCACGCCCACGAGCGTCGCCGTAGACGAGGCACCTTTGCGATCTTCTTCGGACTGTTTCTGCGCGCCGTTCGATAGGCGAATTTTGCCGCCGTCGACCGAGTAGATCCAATCGAAGTTGAGCGCGAGCGTACCGGAATGCCCGTTCCCGCCGGCGGAATCGACGAGCACGATGGTGCCTTGACCTTCGGCGCCCGCCGACACCACGACCATGCCGTTCACGATAATGTCGTGCGCTGCTTGAACCGGGAACGTGTCTCCGGGCTTTTCGTTCGCTGAGGAAAGGGAGCCGAGCACTCGTACCGGGATCAGCAATCCGCCCGGCACCGTTACTCGAATCGGCCTCGATTGCGCCGCACTCGCTAGCGGCACGCTCGCAAATAGAATGGCCATCACGCACGCTAGCAATCTCATCGCTCGTTCTCCGCGGTTAAAGATGCGTCTAGAAACGGCATCGCAAAAGTGGGCCGCTTCACGCTGGCCCTGCTAGTGCCCACGCTCGAGCAAAAGTCGCCGATGAAACGCGTGGGCCGCGGTCTTTAAGGGGATGCGTCCGATTGGCTGGGGAAACGGCCCATCCAATGCGCGAAGTTGGCTGGCCTTCCGCGATTCCGGTCGTCGATCGCAACAGCATCGTTCCGATCTATCAGCAGATCTACGAAGAGCTCCGCGAATCGATTCTAGCGGGCACATTGCCGGAGTTGACGCGCTTGCCGACAGAACGCATGCTCGCGGAGCGTCTGGGCGTCAATCGCAGTACGGTCGTGCACGCCTATCGAGACCTCGCTCGCGACGGGCTAATCGAGCAGCGAGTCGGCTCCGGCTCTCGCGTGGCGAGCAACGTCGGCCACCCTCCGCGCTCGGCCGACGTCCCCTGGTGGATCACGCTGCCGCCCTGGCAGGTCGGATCGTTTCCGCAAGTGCTCGGGGAACTCGCGGCGTCGTTTCACGGCGAGCGGATCTCGTTCGTGCAGGGCGTTCCGCCGCTCGAGCCCTCGCCGCTGCCCGAACTCGCGCGTTCGTTCGCTCGCGTCGCCGGCAACCCGTCGTTCGTGCTTTCTTACGGCGATTCGGAAGGGCACGCGCCGCTGCGCGAAGCGATCGCCGCGCGCATGCGCGAGCGCGGCTGCGGCACGGATCCGCGCGACGTTCTCGTGCTGACGGGCTCCACGCAAGGCATCACGCTCGTCGCGCAATCGCTCGCGGAACCCGGCGACGAAATCATCGTCGAAGCGCCGACCTACCCGGGCGCCCTGCAAATCTTCCAAATAGCGGGATTGCGCGCGATTCCCGTAGCCGTCGACGAAGACGGCATGCGGGTCGATCACGTCGAGGCGATCTTGCGTACGCGTAAGCCGCGCTTCATCTATACGATGCCTGCGATACACAATCCGACGGGTGTTACGATGAATGCGGACCGGCGGCAACGGCTCGTCACGGTCGCGGGCCGCGCTCGCGTGCCGATCGTCGAGGACGATCCGTACGGAGCGCTCGCGCAATCACCCGCGCCGCCCCTCGTCGCACTCGCCCCCGAATCCGTCATCTACCTCAGCACCTTTTCAAAGACGATCGCACCGTCGCTGCGGCTCGGGTGGCTCGCGGCGCCACGAACGATTTACGAACGGCTTCTGCTGCGCAAACAGTCGTACGATATGGCGACGAGCTTATACGTTCAAGCGGGCGTGTGCGATTATCTCGAGCACGCGTACGACGCGCATCTGCCGCGGTTGCGGGAAGAGCTATCCGCGCGGGCGGCGCTCGCGCGTCGTGCGATCGCCGAGCACTGGCCGTCGTCGATGCGCGCGACGGGTGCCGTCGGCGGTTTCTACCTCTGGGCCACGGCGCCACGCGAAATGCGCGCTCGGGCGTTGCTCGACGCGGCCGAACGTCACGGCGCGACCTTCTTATTCGGTGAAGCGTTCTACGCCGCGTCCGGCGGCGACCATCACTTCCGGCTCGCGATCTCGCCCGTTACCCGCGAAAATCTCGTTCGCGGGATCGAGCGTATCGGCTCGGCCGTCGCGAGCGCGTCGGCCGGATGACGCTTGCGACGGCACTCGTCGCGTGGTTCGAGCGTTTCGGCCGCTCTTCGCTACCGTGGCGCACCGACCGCGCGCCGTACCGGATCGCCGTAAGCGAATTTATGTTGCAGCAAACGCAGGTCGAGCGGGTCGTGCCGATCTTCGCGGCTTTCGTCCGGCGCTGGCCCGGCTTCGCGCAACTCGCCGCCGCTTCGCAAGCCGACGTCGTGCGCGAATGGAAAGGGCTCGGCTACAACTCGCGTGCGGTGCGTCTTCATCGGCTCGCGAAGGACGTCATGGAACGGCACGGCGGCGCGTTACCGGCAGAAGAAGCGGCGCTACGCGCGCTGCCGGGAGTCGGAGCGTACACGGCCGCCGCCATCGCCGCTTTCGCGTTCGATGCGGGCGTGGTCGCTTTCGACACCAACGTGCGGCGCATCGTGCATCGAACGCAACTCGGCCTCGAGTGGCCGCCCCGGGCGAGCGACGCGGTTCTCGCCGAGCTCGCCGCGCGGCTCGTGCCACGAGGAGGCGGCTTCGCGTTCAATTCCGCCCTCATGGATCTCGGCGCCACTATCTGTACGGCTCGCGCTCCGAAGTGTCTGCTGTGCCCTTTGCAAAAAATGTGTGCGGCCGCGCCCATCGATCCGTCGCAGCTCGCGGCGCTCGCCGCGAAGCACGCGCGCGAACGTTCGCCGCAAGAGCGTCTGCGTTTCGAGGCTACGACGCGTTACGTACGCGGGCGGGTGATCGACCGGCTGCGCGCGCTCGAGGCGGAGGAGCGGATCTCGTTACTCGATTTATATGGTGAACTCTCTCCCGCACTCGCGCATCACGACGCGGCCGCCGTGGAGCGAGTCGCAATCGGCCTCGAACGCGACGGCGTCATCGAGCGCAGCGGAGACGCGGTCCGGCTTTCACGCTAAAGGTCGCGACCGGCTCGTCTGTGTAGTAGGCACGACGCGGACGTTTTCAAAGAGCGGTCGTTCGGCTTTATTTCTGTCTGGAGGTCCCGGTGGCACTAGCTGACCGCGCTCGGCGCATTATTACGGCGCCCGCTTTCGAGTGGCCGATCATCTCAGCCGAACGCGATGCGGCGCCGCACCTCTTCACGTCGTACGTCGTGCCGCTCGCCGCCATCGGCCCCGTGTGCAGTTTCATTCGCGAAGCGGTTTTCTCGCATCACCCGGTAATCGGGGCGATCACGGCGCTGCTCGCTTTCGCGCTCGCGCTCGCGAACGTCTTCGTGATCTCGCTCGTGGCGGCTGCGCTCGCTCCGTCATCCGGCGGCGTCTCCGATCGCATGCAGGCCTTAAAGTTAATCGCTTATGCATCGACGCCGGGTTGGGTCGCGGGCGTCCTGAACATCGTGCCGTTTCTCGGGTTGCTTTCGATCGTGGCGAGCCTCTACGGGCTCTACCTTATCTATCTCGGAGCGACGCCGGTGCTCGCGGTGCCGCGCGGAAATGCGATCGGCTTCACGGTGCTCGTGGTGCTCGCGGCGATCGTCCTCGGCGTGATCTTCGGGCTGCTCGTAACGCTACCGGTCATGCTCGGCGGCGCTTTATTGCACGGAGCACTGCAGTAGCGCTGCGCAAATGGCGAGCGCCACACCGTCGATACCGTTTCCCGCAAAGAAGGTAACGCGCGCGATCGCCACGCGCGAACTCGCGATCCTCGAAGAGACGTATCCGCAAGCCGTAACGGCGCTCGCGTACGATTCGCCGTTCACGTTACTGATCGCCGTTATTCTCTCGGCCCAGTGCACCGATGCGCGCGTCAACCTCACGACGCCGCATCTCTTCGCGAAGTATCCGACGCCGCAGGCGCTGGCCGATGCCGAACTACCCGAGGTCGAGTCGATCATCAAAGCGTGCGGCTTCTTTCGTATGAAGTCGAAGAATATCGTCGCCGCGGCGAGGGCGCTTTGCGAACGATACGGCGGTGAAGTTCCGCGCGACCGCGAGCAACTCGAAGGGCTACCGGGCGTCGGGCGTAAGACCGCGAGCGTCGTAATTTCGGTCGCATTCGAAGAGGCGGCGTTCGCCGTCGACACGCACGTGTATCGCGTCGCGCATCGTCTGGGATTAACGCTCGGGAAGACTCCGCGCCACGTCGAGGACGACGTCGTCAAGCTCGTCCCGAGCGAGAAGCTTCGGCACGCGCATCACTGGCTCATCATGCACGGCCGAACCATCTGCAAAGCACCGACGCCGCTCTGCGGGCGATGTCCCGTAGCCGAGCTGTGTCCGAGCGCTCCGATCGTCGCGCGAGCGATCGGAACGAAGGCGAAAAGTGCGGCAACACGCGGGCGCAAATCTCGTCTACTGCCAGAGACGGTCAGCCCTTCGGCTCACTCACGACCGGGCTCGAGCCGAAAATAAGCGGCGTGCTAACGGTGCTCCCGTGGGCGATTTACGATCTTACCAGCTCCGCTTTTACGGGAGGCAGAGATTCTATCTTGGCGGCATCGGGGCCGTGCAGCTCCCGATAGAGGTCTACCATCATTTGCAACCGGAGCCACATTTCGACAGACGTTCCAAGGACCTTCGCTAGACGCAGGGCCGTATTCGGCGTAATGCCGCGACGGCCGTGCGCGATTGCGCTATAGCGTACGCGATCGATTCCGAGCGCTTCAGCAAATTTCTCTTGCGTAAGGCCGAGTGGTTTCCGAAATTCTTCTTCGATAATTTCGCCCGGGTGAATCGGTGCGCGATTCTTCGGCACGGTAAGTGTGCGAGCCATTTGCGGTCGCCTTTTTGTAGTGTGCGTGTACACGTTCTAGCGGGCGGCAGCCCGTGAGCGTGTATGCTAAGTTGAGATAGGGCTTGCAAATTTACTGCTATCCGAAAGGAGATATCGGCTCGTAAGATGCTGATCGTCGGCCTGCTGTTCGTCTCAGCGCCCTTTGCGAGCCGCCGCCGCCGCTGAACCGTGCCGTGTAAGCTGTTCCGCGCGATAGCGTAGCTAGGCGCTGGAGGAGTTTTGCGACTCGGGCGGTTATTTCGGCGCTAAAGCCGGATCGGGCCGAGGTCGTCCAGGTGCGCGGGCCGCGGCAACTGCGCGTCCTCGGAAATCGACGTGAGCAGCGTCGTAGGCGTTAAGGGTTTTCCGTAGCCCGCTTCGGTTGAAAGTAACGAGAGATTGATGAGCGCGGGCGTCGCGCTACCCGAATCGAATTGGTATTCGCCATCGAGCCCGAGGCCACGCACCAAGACCAGTTGGCGCGACGGATCGACGTTGAGACTTACGCGCTTCTCACGGAAGCGCAGCCGCACGCGTAGCGGCTGCTCGAGCCGCACGAGCAGCATCGCGTTCTTTCCGAGAATGGAGTTCAGCCGTTTCGCGCCGATCGCGAGGGCGTCCGCAAACTCCGCGAGGGCGGCCGCGGCGTCCGCTCCCGGCAGGCTCGCGCCTTCGGGCGTCGCCGACTCGATTGCGGCGACCACATCTTTGCGCGCGCGGATGCGCATCGCCATCGCGACGATCGGATTCGGGTTAAGGTCGCCCGGGTCGCCGCTCACCGGAGTACGCTTTCGTGCAAATATGAGTGGCTCCGTCAGGCGGACCTAGATAAACGCTGAGGAAGGCCTGCACCCCACAGGTCGGCAAGGGCGCAGGATAATGTCCCAACAGCGCAATTCTATGGCGATCGATACGGATAATCGGGTGGTATCCGTGCTCAATCGCGGCCGCAACGCCGCACGCATCCCCGATACGCCGGAGCGCCAGCGGCTCGAAAGCCGCCGCAGCATCCGCGAGGTCGTTTTCGGCGCACAAGACGGTATTCTGACGACGCTCGGCATCGTAACGGGCGTCAGCAGCGCTTCCCCCGACCGTGCCGCGATCTTGTTGACCGGCTTCCTCTCGTTACTCGTCGGGGCGATTTCCATGGGCGTCGGTGAGTATCTCGGCGGCAAATCGGAGCGCGAAGTGGTGCAGAACGCGATCGACTTCGAACGCCAAGAAATGCTCGACACGCCCGATGAAGAGTTCGCGGAGCA
Organism: uncultured bacterium; assembly: GCA_964244215.1. Classification (GTDB taxonomy): domain Bacteria; phylum Vulcanimicrobiota; class Vulcanimicrobiia; order Vulcanimicrobiales; family Vulcanimicrobiaceae; genus CAXTIY01. The sequence continues at coordinate 2,341 of CAXTIY010000122.1, read as the reverse complement.
GGTCGCCTATTATCGCCTCAAGGGCTTCACCGACGATGAAGCGCTGATGATCGTCCGCCGCCTGGAGAAGAATCCGGATATTTGGCTCCACGAAATGGTGCGCGACGAATTCGGCATCGACGTTCGCGAAGCGGAAAGCGGCGGACTGCGCGCGACCTTCGCTATGGCGGGTTCCTTCGCGATCGGGGCGGCGCTGCCGGTGATCCCGTACGCGTTCGCCATCTCGTTGGGAAGCGCCATGTGGGCCGGCCTCGCACTTGCCGTGCTCGCGCTCTTCGTTATCGGCTTCTTCGCAGGGACGCTTAGCGCGCGCAATCCGTATTTGAAGGGCGCGGAAATCGTCGCGTTCGGGATGGCCGTGTTCGCGGTTTCCTGGGTCGCGGGGCACTACATCCCCGCGCTCTTCGGCCACGGTGCGATCAGCGTCGGCGGTTGAAAAAAAGAGGCGCAGCCTGCTCGGCTGCGCCCGTATCGAATTTATAAATTTTAAGAAGACGGTTCGGGAACGAGGTTACTCGCTTACTTCTTCTTCGGTTTCGACTTTTTCATCGCTTTCTTCTTGGCTGCCATTTATACTCACCCCCTAACCTTGTAAATTTGAGCCGGCACCATCGTTCGGGCACCGTACCCCCACCTAACGCAGACCGGTTCCCTCGAGTTCCGTCCCGCACAAAGATTCCGTTTCCGCAGTCGGGGCCGATTGCCGCAGGACGGGACGCCTTTCGAGCCCGTGGAACTCGGGGTCGTAATGCCGATCATCGAGAGCCTCGAACTGCGCAAAGTCTTCCGATCGATCCGTCGCCGTCCCGGGCTCGCAGGCGCGCTCGGTGCCCTTTTCTCGCGCGAGTACGACGAAAAAGTGGCGGTCGACGGCGTGAGCTTCACGCTCGAACCGGGCGAACTCGTCGGTTATCTCGGTCCCAACGGTGCGGGTAAATCCACGACGATTAAGATGCTGACGGGGATCCTCGTTCCGACCTCGGGTAAGCTCGAGGTCGCGGGGCTCGTGCCGCATGCGAATCGGCAGCAGAACGCCCAAAACATCGGCGTGGTCTTCGGTCAACGTAGTCAGCTCTATTGGGATCTGCCGCTGCGCGAATCGTTCGAACTCTTGCGCTCGATCTACGACGTGCCGCGCGATCGCTATCGCCAGAACCTACGGCACTTCACCGAAATCCTCGATCTCGAACGCTTCATGGGCACGCCCGTGCGCCAGCTGTCGCTTGGGGAACGCATGCGCGGCGATTTCGCCGGTGCCATGTTGCACGATCCGCAGATCGTCTATCTCGACGAGCCCACGATCGGTCTCGACGTCGTTGCCAAAGAAGCGATCCGCGTCTTCATCGAAGAGGTCAATCGCGAACGCGGGACGACCGTTATTTTAACTACGCACGATCTCGCGGACGTCGAGCGCCTTACGAAACGCGTCGTGCTCATCGACGACGGAACCGTCATCTATGACGGCGCGCTCGAACGGTTGCGCGAAGAGTACGGCACCTATCGAACGCTCGTCGTCACGCTCGCGGACGATTGCCCGGACGTCGAAATCGCAGACGCCGTCGTCGAATCGCGCGTGGCCAACGTCGTGCGGTACCGCTTCAACCGGCGCGAACTCTCGGCCGAACTCGCGATCCGGCGGGTGACGGAAGTCTGCCGCATCAGCGACGTCGCGATCGTCGAGCCCGATATCGACGCGATCGTGCGCCGCATCTACGTCGAGGGCTACACGCGCGCCGTGCCGGTGACCCAAGCGTGATCGCCGTTCGCCGCCCGTTCCGGCTCGAGCCGTACGTCGAGTTCGCGAAGCGCGCGATGGCCCGCGAAGCGACGTACCGGTTCGACGTCTTTACGAGCATCGCGTCGGTCGTCGTGCGCGTCTATCTGCTGCGCATGGTCTGGACGGCGCTCTACGCGCGCAACGCCGCGCCGCGCGGCTTGCCGTTGCATGCGATCGTCACCTATTCGACCGTCGCCCTCTTGATGGGCCTCGTGCTCGACATCGATCAGACGCGCGCGCTCTACGAAAAGCTTCACAACGGAAGTATCGCGACCGACTTCATGAAGCCGATCGTCGTGCCGCTGTATTTCTTTGCCGACGGAACGGGCGAAGTGATCTTTCACGCGCTGCTCATCGTGCCGTCGCTCGCCTTCGCGTTGCTCGTGGTGCACGTCGACGTGCCGGCCGTGCCCGTACTCGCGACGTTTTTGCTGAGCTTCGTGCTCGGCTATTTCGTCGGATTTTTTCTCAACTTCATGCTCAACTGCGTCGCGTTTTGGACGCTCGAAATTGCGGCGATGCAGCTGATCGTCACGTGGTTGACGGATTTTCTCGGCGGCGAGA
>CAXTIY010000121.1:5153-9198 GCA_964244215.1 uncultured bacterium | reverse complement strand
GATCGCGTGGCAATTCGGAAGCATGCTGAGTTCCATCATCCGCGTGCTCGTGGTCCGAGTGCTCGTGTGAATGCGCGTGTACCGTGCCGTCGCCATGACGGTGTTCGTGCTCGTGTGTCACGTGCTCGTGCGGGTGGGCGTGGCTAAAGTCGTTCGGATGTTCGTGCGGGTGGGCATGCTCGGCAATCGGCATTCTTGTATTTAATGCTTACAAATTGAGACCCTTTTTGACGCGCGCGATCGTCTACGCGGCGGCTAACGGCTTCTACCTAACTTTTCCGTTCTTCGCCATAGCCGGCGGCCTTGCGACTCGCTCTGCTGCAATCCACTCGCCTAGGTGGGCGACGTATTCGGGTCCGAACGTGTCCGTCAAGCACTGCACGTACGCGGCGTACGTGTCCGTCGCTCCGGACAAAATGTGTTGCTCGAGAACGCGGCGATGAATTTCCATATATCCTTCGTGCAGTCGTAAGCCGCCATGGACCAGCTGCACGAGTATCGCGCTCGGCGACCGTTCGGAGTGGCGCTCGAGGCGCTCGGTGAACCATTCATCGAGTGCCTGAGGCAACCGCATCGAGCGAGTCGGGCCCATCGATCCCGATCCTCGTGCGCGTGCCATTATTGCTTCGTCCGGTTGCCGTGTGAGTGTTCTAGAGCATCGTCTTCGTGACTATGGGTTTCCCCATCGTGCTCGTGATGCTCGTGATCGTGATCGTGATCGCGATGCCCGTGTTGATGAGCATGCTGAATGCCATCGAGGTGTTCGTGCACATGGAGGTGTGTTTGATCCTGATCGTCGTCGGCGCTCATCATCAGTCATTCCGCTACTTCGCGTCGGCCGCCCTTTCGTGGTCGAGAGCCACAACCGAAGTGGCAGGTCTTAAAGGAAAGCGTGCCTTGGTAGCTCACGGCGTGCGATTACGTGACGTACCGTTTCTTCTAATCGCGCCGCTGGGTTTATTCGCGGCGCTGACGGCGCTCGTTCTATTACAAGCGATAGCTCACTTAGCGTTGGGGCGCCAGGGTTTGCTTTGCACGAACACGGGGCGGTAGAACCGGCGGCTTTCGTCGAGGCTGCGCTCGCTCTCTGGCTGTCGCGCTAATCGTCGCAACCGCGACGGCAGTGGTAACGCTGTATCTAGCGATGATTGCGCAATTCGCCGGCTTCGCTCACTTAGTCGCTTTTTTCGCGCCTCGGCGCGCCCCGTGCTCTTGGCCGGCAGCGATTCGCGCCTCGGTTACGCGATTTCCTCGGCCTTGAGTCGGCGCCCGAGCTAAGCGCTCGACGTTAAAAGGCCGAGCAGCTGCGCTTCCGTCAGCGCAGCGCCGAATAGAGCGCCTTGCGCGAGCTCGAATCCGCTCTGCGCGACGAAGGCGTGCTGCGCGGACGAATCGACGCCTTGCGCGACGATCGCGACGCCGAGCGTTTGGCCGACGCCGAGAATCGCGCGCACGATCGCTTCGTCGGCAGCGGCGGTGCCGTCTCCGACCCCGCGCAAGAGTTCGCTACCGATCTTTACCGCGCCGACGGGAAACGTCTTGAGCACGTTGAGGCTCGAATAGCCCGTGCCGAAATCGTCGATCGCGGTCGTGACACCGAGCGCGCGCAATTCGCGAAGCGTCTTCGCGACGTTCTCCGAGAGACGCATGATGAGCGGCTCGGTTATCTGCAAACATAGCTGCGCGGGCGTGAGATCCGCCGCCGCGAGCGCCCGCATCACGTACGAGGTGAAATCGGCGTTCTCGAACTGCCGTGCGGACACGTCGACCCACACGTTCCCCGCACCGCCGGCATCCCGCCAACGCCGCGCGAAGCGGCACGCTTCTTCGAGTAGCCACGTACCGATTTCGGCCGTCAAACCGGTTTCTTCCGCGATCGGCATAAAGGTTTCCGGCGCAATCACTCCCAGGCGCGGATGATGCCAGCTCAATGTTGCTTCTACGGCATGAATCGAGCCGTCCGCAACGCGCACGAGCGGTTGATAGCGCAGTTCGAGTTCGCGCTTCTCGAGCGCGCGGTGCAACGCGCCTTCGATTTCGAGCCGGGCGAGCACGCCCGTCCGAGAACCGGCCTCGAAGAAGCTGATGCTTTCCCCGCTCGCTTTGGCTAAATACATGGCGCTATCGGCCTGGCGCAACAATTGCGGCGCTTCACAAGCGTCGTCGGGATAGACGCTGACGCCCATACTGCCGCGCACGAAAACTTCGCGTCCGCACGGCATGAAGCTCGGCTCGAGTACGGCGACGAAGCGTTCCGCAATCGTGCGCGCGGCTTCTCGATCGTCGAGATCCGCCATTAAGAGCAAAAACTCGTCTCCGCCCATTCGTGCGACCGTGTCTTGGGGCCGCACGACGCTGCGTAAGCGGTTCGCGACGTCGACGAGTAAACGGTCTCCGGCCGCATGCCCGAGACTATCGTTGACGAGCTTGAAGCGATTGAGATCCATGAGTCCGATTGCGACGCTGCGGCCCGTGCGTCGCGCGGTTGCGATCGCTTGCTGCATCCGATCTTCGAAGAGCGCCCGATTCGGCAGATTCGTCAACGGGTCGTGCAGCGCCATTTGCTCGAGCTTTAAGCGCGAATTGTTCGCTTCGATCGCGATCGCAGCGACGTGCGCGGCCTCGTGCGTAAAAGCCAGATTCGCCACGGTCGGTTCCGACGGCACGCGGCGATAAATGGCGAGCGTACCGAGAACCACGTTTTCCGAATTGGAGATCGGTGTCGACCAGCACGATCCGATTTCGGCGGCCGCAGCGATATGACGATATTTTACCCAGAGCGGATCGAGCGAGATATTCGATACGATGACCGGTTCGTTGCGATCTGCCGCCGTTCCGCACGAACCTTGCCCGGGCCCGATGCGTAACCCCTCGATCTCTGCGAGGTACGAGGCCGGAATCGACGAGCCCGCGGAAACGCCGTAGAGCCCGCCTTCCCGAGCGAGCGAAATCGTGCAACTCGATCCCTCGATGCAGAACTCGACGCAAGCGACGAGGTTATCGAAGATTTCTTGCAGCGGCGCGTCGTTGGCCGCGAGCTTGAGGACGTCGAGACGATAGCGTTCGATCTCGCGCTCTCGCAGCGCCTCGAGGCGAGACTCATAATTCTGTACGACCTGCGTCGCGAACTCTTCGAGTAAGGCTTGACGCTCGGCATCGAACGAGCGCGACGAGGCGTCTCGAATCGAAATCGATCCGATCCGCCGGCCGTTCGAAAGTAACGACGCCGTCGCGAGAACCGCGCGAGGCAGTACGAGGTTCGGAGCCGAGCATATCTCTAGCCAAGGACGATCGTCGTGTAGGAAGGCGATGCATACGGCAGGCGCGTCGAAAACGTGCGCCACCAAACGCGCCAGTCCCCGGAAGATGTCGCCGGAGGGACGATCGACGGCGAGGCACTCCCGCAGAGCGCTCCCATTATTAACATCAATGGCGGTGAGCCGGTCCGTTACCACGCTACCGTCCTCGTTTTAAGCATTCGCATCATCGCTTATCAAGACACGTCCGTGACGCTCGATCGATATAATGTGAGCCCGCACGCAATTGAGTGGCGATCGCACATCACGAGCCGTCGGCTTTCGACGCAATCTCGAGCGTGCTCTTCAAAGCACCGCCGGAACGTGTAAAGAACGCTTAATCGCGATCTACGGATAGCTCGCCGGCGCCGGTTGGTTCGCAACATTAACGTGAAGCGGGGTGCGAACGTTCGCCACGCTCGCCGTGGCCACGTTGCTGCTCGGCTTCATCGCAACGGCGGGGCGCGCGTCGGCGCAATGCCGGGCGCCGGGCGGCACCCATCTCTTCTTCGTCACCGATCGTGCCGCACTCGGCGACGATCAACCTTCAGCGGCGAATGAGGCTTGACGAAACGCCGCGACGCTATTTTCACGGGCGGCGTCATAACGTAACCGGTCGATCGGAGAGCCGTACGGCGCTGCGCTTCGCGTAACGCGTTTTATTCGGCGCTCTATTACACGACGTTTCGTCGCGCCCTCAACGACGCGTTCTAAATACAGTGAGTTGCGCTAGAAACGACGCCCGCCGT
>CAXTIY010000121.1:0-5053 GCA_964244215.1 uncultured bacterium | reverse complement strand
CCCTCAACGACGCGTTCTAAATACAGTGAGTTGCGCTAGAAACGACGCCCGCCGTGGTCGTAGCCGTAGCCGTGACGGTGGCCGTCAAAATAGCCGCGATCGTGCCCGTATCCGTAACGAGCGTACCCGTAGTTGTATGGCCGGCGATACGCCGGGTATCCGTACGCCGGGTACCCGTAACCGGGATAGAGGATGGGCGCCGCCCATATCGCCGGGACGTAATGGCGATGGTGGTAATAGGCGAAGTGGCGCGGATACGGACGATACGCCGGTGCGTACGCATAGCCGCCTCCGCCGATCCCGACCGATATGACGACTCCCGCCTGCGCGGGCTCGGCGCCGGTAGCGATTGCGGCCGTCGCGACGCCCGACACGAGCAAGAGGCCGAAGGCCGAGCGAGTGAGGGATTTCAGCAGTGAGTTCATACGTCGTAAACGCCGGAAGGATACGGATCGGCATTAAGATCGCACTAAAATGCTCTACTGCGTTGAATCCGGAAGCGTACCGTCGCAGAGGGCGCGCCCGATAGCGCGCAGCACACCGAGACATCGGCAGCGCATGGGTTTTGCTCGTAGCAATCATCGGCTCGAGCATGGCGTTCATCGACTCGACGGCCGTCAACGTCGCCTTGCCCGCGATGCAGCACGATCTGCATAGCGACGCCGCCGGACTGCAATGGGTCATCGAGGGCTACGCGCTCTTTCTCTCGGCGCTGATCCTCATCGGCGGTTCGCTCGGCGACATTTTCGGGCGGCGCCTGATCTTCGTGATCGGCATCGTGCTCTTCGCAGCGGCTTCCGCGGGCTGCGCGGCGGCGCAAAACATCTTCGCGCTCGACGCCGGCCGCTGCGTCCAAGGCATCGGCGCGGCGCTCGCAACCCCGGGCAGCCTCGCACTAATCAGCGCTAATTTCACCGGCGCGGAGCGCGGACGGGCGATCGGAACCTGGTCCGGCTTCGGCGCGATGACGGCCGCCATCGGTCCCTTGCTCGGCGGCTGGCTGACGGAACACGCTTCGTGGCGCTACGTCTTCCTCATTAACGTTCCGCTCGCCGTCGTCGTAGTCGTGGCCGCGCTCGCTCGCGTTCCGGAGAGCCGCACGCAAGGCGGCAGCCACAGCGTCGATATCGGCGGCGCGGCGCTCGCAACGGGGGCGCTCGGCGCGCTGACCTACGGGCTCATCCGCCTCCAGACCAGTGCCGCAGATCGGCTCGGACTCGCGAGCGCCGTAGCGGGGATGGGCCTCTTAATCGCGTTCGCGCTCTACGAACGTCGCGCCGCGGTGCCGATGATACCGCTCGGCATTTTCCGCAGCCGCGCGTTTACCGGCGCCAACGTCTACACGTTCTTACTGTATGCGGCGCTCGGGGGCAGCTTGTATTTCGTGCCGTTCGATCTGCAGAACATCCATAAATACTCGCCGAGCGCCGCGGGTGCCGCGATGCTGCCGTTCATTATTATCATGTTCGTTTCGTCTCGCTGGTCGGGAGGGCTCGTCGCGACGATCGGCGCGCGCGTTCCCCTCGTGACCGGGGCGATCGTTGCCGGATTAGGTTTTCTCGCGTACGCGCGCGTCGGCGTCGGCGGGTCTTACTGGACGACGTTTTTTCCGGCAGCCGTGTTGCTCGGTTGCGGCGGTGCGCTCTTCGTCGCGCCGCTCACGACGACGGTCATGGACTCGGCCGATACCGAACACGCCGGAGCCGCATCCGGCATCAATAATGCCGTCGCGCGCGTCGCGGGCCTAATTGCGATCGCGGCGCTCGGCATCGTCCTCGCGGCGACGTTCTACGCAACCTTCGATCGTGCGACGCCCGCGCTCGCGCTCTCCGCTTCCGCCGCACGCACCCTCGCGAAGGATCGAGATAGTCTCGCCACCGGCAGCGCCCCGGCTTCGCTCTCGCCCGCCGAGCGAGACATCGTGCGCTCGGCACTGCAAACGGCCTACACGCAAGGCTTTCGCCGTACGATGATCGTTTCGGCGCTGCTTTCGTGGGCCGCCGCACTCGTCGCGCTCCTAACGCTCGCGAAGGGCCCTCAGAAGAGCGCGGACCGAGCTACGTCCACATGACGTCATCGACGTAACAGTATTTCCAATCTTCACGCGGCTCGTGCGAAGCGATTATCGGATGATGGATCGCTTTAAAGTGTTTGGTCGCATGACGATTTTTCGACGAGTCGCAACAGCCGACGTGACCGCATGCCAGACACATACGCAGATGCACCCACTCGTCGCCCGTCTTCAAACATTCTTCGCAGCCGTTCGCACTCGGCTTTACATGGTGGATCGTCGCCAGATGCGTGCACGGCATGTCGTTCATGACCGTACCTTCGCGATCGCAGGTCCGTATCCGCGCACGCCGACCTAGCCGAACTGCTGATGCGCGCCCGCGAACGACTGCGGCATACTGCGATGCATGAATACGATAACGAGTCCGCTTAGTGCCCTTTCTGCGGAACTCACGACGGCGGTTGCGACGGCCGCGGCATCGGTTGCGTATGTGGACGCGCATCCGCGGCGCGACGCGAGCGGCATCGCATGGGACGAACACCACGTCGTGACGGTCGAGCACGCGATCGACCGGGAAGACGATATCGAACTTCGGCTCGAAGGCGGCGCGACGGCGCGCGCGACCCTCGTCGGACGCGACCCCACAACCGACGTGGCGCTCTTGCGGACCGACGCGCACTTGCGGCCGGCGCCGCGAGCGGACCTATCGCGGCTCGCCGTCGGAAATCTCGTGCTCGGGATCGGGCGCGATGAGGACGGCCTCACGGGCGCGAGTTTCGGCATCGTGAGTTCGCTCGAGGGACCCTGGCGCACGTGGCGCGGCGGCGATGTCGACCGCTTCGTGCGCCCGGACCTCAGCGTCTTTCCCGCTTTTTCCGGCGGACCGCTCGTCGACGTCACGGGGGCGGTCGTCGGCATGAATACGTGGGGACTCTCGCGGCGTATGGCGCTGACGCTTCCCGTCTCCACGCTCGCGCGCGTCGTCGCCGAACTGGCGAGCGGCGGACGCATTCGACGGGGCTATCTCGGGGTCGCCTTGCAGACGGTACGCTTGCCGCAAGCGCTGCGCGCCGCGTACGGCCTGACGCAGCGCACGGGTGCGATCGTCGTCGATGCGGCGCCGGGCGGCCCGGCCGACGCTGCCGGCATCACGCTCGGCGACGTGATCGTCGCCCTCGGCGACGTGCGAATCGAGGATTCCGAAGATCTGCAAAGCGCGCTCGGCGCGGCGGTCGTCGGAACGGCGTGCGCCTTACGCGTTATCCGCGGTCGCGAAGCGCGCGACGTCACCGTCACGCTTGCGGAACGGCCCGAACACGATGAGTGAACTCGCAAGCGATCTCGCCGCGCTCGCGGCGAACCTTCGAGCATCGACGGTACGCGTGGTGGACGGCGAACGCGGCTCGGGCTCCGGCGTCGTGTGGACCGCACGCGGCTTGATCGTCACGAACGCCCACGTCGTACGGGGCCGCTTCGCCGACGTGGAATTCGAAGACGGCCGGCGCGAACGAGCGACCGTTCTCCGCCGCGACGACGCGCGCGATCTCGCGGTGTTACGGGTGCGGGCGGAGGGGCTGCGACCGGTCATGCTGCGCGATTCACGCACGCTGTTGCCGGGAGAACTGGTCGTGGCGGTCGGCAATCCGCACGGTCTGGTCGGGGCGCTATGCGCGGGCGTCGTCCAACGCCGCAACCCGCGCTGGGTTGTAGCGGATGTGAGACTCGCTCCCGGCAACTCCGGCGGACCGCTCGCCGACGGCACCGGGCGCGTCGTCGGCATCAACAGCATGGTCGCCTCGGGCCTCGCGTTCGCCGTGCCGGCGGAAGCCGTCGGCCGTTTCCTCGCGGCGTGATCCGTACGGTCGTCGCCGCGACATCGGAGCTCGCGCGGGTGGGGCTCGCCGCGATCGTACGAGGCGATTCGCGCCTACGCCTCGTCGGCGAAGCCGCGCCGCAAGACCTCGGCCGCCTCGTGGAAGCGCTGGGACCCGACGTCGTGCTCGAGCAGCGCGAACATGCGGGCGAAGCGCCGCGTGCGCCGAGCGTCGCGCTCGTCGACGATCCGGGGGCGACGTGGGATAGCGAACGGTTCGAGAACGGCCTCGGTGCGCGCGCGTTCCTCGCGCGCGACGCGACGCCCCAAGAAATCGTCGCCGCGATCGTCGCCGTCGCGGCGGGACTCATCGCGCTCCAGCCGCGTGCCCTCGCCACGCCGTCCTTCGTGGAAAGGCTGACCGCACGCGAAACGAGCGTCCTCGGCGAACTCGCGCGGGGCGTACCGAATAAGACGATCGCGGCGCGGCTCGCGATCTCCGAGCACACGGTTAAATTTCACGTCGCATCGATCTTCGCCAAACTCGGCGTCGCGAGCCGCACCGAAGCCGTCGCGCAAGGCGCGCGGCTCGGCTTAATCATGCTTTAGAACGCCGTCGGCTTCGCCCGACTGTTTTAAGAATGTTGCTGTAGGAACGCGACGGCTTGAAGCATGGCGCGATCGCTCTCGGCGGCGTTGTAGCGCGGCCCTTCGTCGCGCATGAATGCGTGCTCGCCGTCGTATTCCGAGATCAAATACCGCACGCCCGCGGCGCGTAACGCGTCGTCGATGTGCCGGCGCCCGGCCCAAGGCACGTGCGGATCGCTCGCGCCGAAGATCGCGAGCAAATCGCCGCCGATTTCGTTGCAGCGAGCGAGCGTATCCACGTTTTCATCCCCGCCGAGCGCACCCGTATGCAGGCCGGTTGGATAGAAACAGACGGCCGAACGGATCTCGGGCGAGCGGGCCGCGCGAAACGCGAGGTGACCTCCGATGCAGAAGCCGGTGGCGTGCAGCGTTTTCTCTCCGACGTTCGGATGCTCGCGCAAATAGGCGAGCACGACGGGTAGGTCGGCATCGAAATCGCTCGCGTGGAACTTGCTCGAGTCGTCTTGCGCGAGTTCGTAATCTTGAATGAAGTCGAGCGCGCGGCCCGGAGTCTCGAACCGGTGGTAAATCTCCGGCGCCGCGACGACGAAGCCGTAACTCGCGAAACGCACGATCGTACG
>CAXTIY010000120.1:0-9230 GCA_964244215.1 uncultured bacterium | reverse complement strand
CTCGCGGCGATGTGCGTCCCGAGGACTCGCTTTGTCAGCTCGTGGGCCGCGCAGGCTTGACAGTCTGGAGGGTGCCCCAGTCATTACGCAAAAAAAGAGGTTTCGTGACTTTAAGAGTTTTGAGGGTGTACCTCAGTCGACGAGTCTTGGTGAAGTAGGGCGCGAATGGGCGAGTGTCTGCGGCATCAGCCTTGCCAGGAGACGCATTTTCAAAAAGTCCGGTTCAGCGAACCTCAAATCAGCGCAGTGCTGAATGAATGTGACCCACGTGAAGATCGCCGATCTTTGCCGCAAGCACGGCAACCGCGACGCGACCTCTTCACCTGGAAGTCGAAATACGGTGGCCCAGAATAAGTGACATTGCGGAATGCGGCGCTTGAGGACGAGAACCGTCGGCTGAAGCGAATTATCGCCAATTAAGCGCTCAATATCGATGCGCCTAAGATCGTGGCCTCGGGAAACTTTTGAAGCCGGCACAGCGACGTCGAGAAGTGCAGGCGATCTGCACCGCTCTCGACATCGGCGAACGCGCGGCATGCTGTTATATGGGCGCGAATCGCCGCATGGTCCGCTACGTCCGTATCGTACGCGACGACGTGCAGCTCCAGGAGCGTCTCCACGTGACCTGAGACGCGTGTTTCACGCCGCGGATAATCGTTGACTTGGTTTATCGGTAACCGATTGGAGGAACTCGATGGGCGTCTTGTATCCAAGCAGTAGTCTGGCATCGAATCGTCGATCGACCTTGTGCATTCAAGCTCCACCGTTTGGTGGGCCTACGATATCGTCCGATCATGTCAATTTGCGGGCCGCCGACTATCTCACAAAATAGGCTTCTCCCTAAAGGCCCATCGTCGTACGAACCGCTGCCGTCACCCTGGTTCGCCAAGTCGGCGGACTTCGGCGTGACCTGATCAAAAATACAAAGGCCGCACCCGTTTTTGAGATCGCGTTTTTCATCGCGTCGATCTCGAGCGTTTGATTGGCGATGATCCGCCGCATTCAGCTGTTCTCGTCTTCGCTTTGCTTCAGACGCGCGAGCTCGGCGCTGTCCATCCCGCCGTACTTGGCTTTCCACAGCCGCAGCGTGTTCGCATGGAAGCCGTGTTTGGGAGCCAGCTCCGACGTCGCAACGCTGGCGTCGTGCTCTTTGAGAATCGCGACGATCTGGGATTCAGGGAAACGACTCCTACGCATTGGAAACGTCTCCTTGCCAGGCCTTCTTAGCTCGGCGGCAGCAGATTTCCGCTGGCGTGAAACTGTGGTCTCAGGTCAAAGTTAACTCGGCAACGCTGCTACGTTGCTTTGAAACCTTGGCGATCGCTGTCTTTAGGCCAAGGTAAGCGTCGGCCATTACGAGCTTGGTCGCGCGCCATCCGCGGCGCGTTAGATTGCGGAGGAAGTCGGTCCGAAATAGCTCGGCTTCATTAGGCCCCACGGCGACTCCCAACACCTCTCGAACCCCGTCAGTACTGACGCCGACGGCGAGTGTCACCGTGACGGAAACTATGCGGGGCCCTTCCCGGTACCCCGAAACCGTTTTCCGGACAACGGCACGGAACTAAAGAGTTTGGTGATGCTACGCTGCGCCGCTGATCACCGCGTTCGTCTGCACCTTGTAGCGCCTGGAACGCCAACGCAGAATGCTTACATCGAAACTTTCAACGGCCGCTTTCGAGACGACTGCTTGAACGAGAGCGAATCCATCGCCCCGACGCAAGCACGCGAGCTTATTGATGATTGGCGACTCGATTATAAGCGAATCGCCCGCACACTGCATTCGGCGGCTTGGCGCCCGCGGAGTTCTGCCGCAAGCTACCAACTACCGACTTCGGTGCGCATCCGTGGCGTAATTAATGCACACACGTCATGAGAATCGAGCTCGATGTCATTATTGTCCGCTCATTTATTAAGAGCATCGGCGGTAAACTCTGTTCCCTGGTCGCATCGAGTTGCTCTCGGCTTGCCGCGTTTATGGACGATGCGCGAAGGGATGCTCACGATGTCTCGAGCGCGATAACTCAAAGCGACTTCGAGCGCAAGGGTTCGCGAGTGAAGATATTGAGAATCGTCAGGACGCGAAACGCTTTGCGTTCCTCGCCAACTGAGCAGTCGTGCATAAAGTCCATGCACAAACGTGTTTAGTCTGCGTCGCCGGGATGCGAATTGGCTGTACGGCGGATCTGCGAAGCTGCTTCGGGCCTTTCGCCCGCAAAACTAAGCCCTTCCAGCTGTAATAAACGCGCAATCCGTTTCGAGTTTACCTTCCAAACCTCTCGGCGAAGAAGCACATGATTGCAGCCAGACCCGTACCGGACGCGAGCTTGCTCCAACTCCTTGATCCGAGCGCCCAATAATTTATTTATGGCGTGCGCTTTGGTATATTTTGCATTGACTTACGGTTGAATCCCACAACGTCTCGCAAATTTGCCGCATATTAGCGCCATAGCTCTTTTGAAGATCGCGGCCAACGAGTGCTGCGTGGTCGGCTTCAAAGCTTTTTAAAGCAAATCTTGCAGCATGACTTTATCGAGCGTGAGATCGGCGACGAGTCTCTTAAGCCGCGTATTCTCGTCAAGCCATTCATTCATCTCGCGTATCTCGAGCGTCCCGAGCGATCCGTCATTCTTTTTCCAAAGGTGAACGGTATGTTCCTGAACACCGGCCTTAAGCCGAGTACGGCGATCGCGGTAACGGATTCGGATTGCCGTAGAACCTCTAGCGGATCGCCTCCGGGGAGCGCCGTTTGCGGGCCATAGCAACCTCCCTGATTCGAGCCGTTTTAGGCGGCTCGAAGTTGTTGGCCCGTTGGCGTAGTTCACAGGGTGCCTTCCAGTCGGCTCCTATCGATGGATGGCTCCAATCGGAAGTGTCGAACGGCTTGTAAATATGCACGAATACCGGTCACACACGTGTGGGGAACTGACAGTAGCGAACGCAGGCGAGGAGGTTCGGTTGTCGGGGTGGGTCGCGCGCTCGCGAAATCATGGTCATCTGTTGTTTCTGGACTTGCGCGACCACTACGGAATGACTCAGTGCGTCGTCGATGCGTCGAGTGCTGTGTTTGGCCTTGCAAAGGCCGTGCCGCTTGAGAGCGTTGTTACACTGTCTGGCTACGTCACGGTTCGGTCGTCTCAAACGGTGAATCCAAAGCTGACGACGGGCGATATCGAAGTGTTGACGACGGGTCTTACGACGTTGTCTGAAGCCGCGGTACTTCCGATGCCGGTAACGGCTGAAACCGACTATCCTGAGGACATACGTCTACGCAATCGTTTTCTGGATTTGCGTCGCGAGCAAATGCATCGCAACATAATGCTTCGCTCAAGCATTATCCAATATCTCAGAGAAAAAATGCGAGAGCAGGGATTCACAGAGTTTCAAACACCGATCTTGACGGCGAGCTCTCCGGAGGGTGCGCGTGATTTCTTAGTGCCGAGCCGGCTGAATCCTGGAAAGTTTTATGCGTTGCCTCAGGCGCCGCAGCTGTTCAAACAAATGCTCATGGTCGCCGGATTCGACAAATACTTTCAGATCGCGCCGTGTTTTCGCGATGAAGATGGTAGGGCAGATCGTTCGCCGACGGAGTTCTATCAGCTCGATCTCGAGATGAGCTTCGCGACTCAGGATGACGTATTCGCGGCGTTGGAGCCCGTGTTGCATGGCGTCTTCGCCAACTTTGGCGGCGGTAAGGTGGTGACTGCTGTTCCGTTTCCGCGCATCGCATACGACGTTGCGATGTTGCAGTATGGAACGGACAAGCCGGATCTTCGTAATCCGTTGAAAATTGCCGACGTAACGGAAATATTTCGCGATTCGGCGTTCGAGGCGTTCAGCGGCGCGATACGTGGCGGTAGCATCGTTCGAGCAATTGCCGCTCCGGGCTGCAGCACGAAGCCGAGGCGATTTTACGATCGCTTAGTGACGTGGATAAAGGAACAGGGTGCCGCTGGACTCACCTATTTGGTACTTCGCGATAACGGGGCACAAGGCCCGGTCGCAAAGTTTCTGACGGATAGTGAAGTCTCCCGGCTGCGACACGAGTTGAACGCGGGTGTCGGAGACGGCATGTTTTTTGTCTGCGCGCGTAAGAGTTGGGCGGAAAAGTTCGCCGGCGCCTTGCGCCGCCGGTTGGGAGAAGAGCTGCAGTTGATCGTAGACGACGAGTTCAGGCTCTGCTGGATCGTCGATTTTCCGATGTATCAGCTCAACGAGGACACGAATCGGATCGAGTTCAGTCATAACCCGTTTTCAATGCCGCAAGGTGGCTTACGCGCGCTGATGTCGCAAGATCCGTTGAGCATCAAGGCGTTTCAATATGACATCGTGTGCAACGGTTATGAGCTGTCTTCGGGAGCGATCCGTAATCACGTTCCGGAAATTATGTTTAAGGCGTTCGAAATTGCCGGCTACGGAAGCGATTACGTCGAAGAACACTTCGGGGGGTTATTACGTGCGTTCCGTTACGGCGCACCGCCTCACGGCGGCTCAGCACCAGGCATCGATCGCATTGTGATGCTTTTGGCCGGAGAGCAAAATCTGCGCGAGGTGGTTGCATTTCCGACCACCCAGAAAGGAGAAGACCTATTGATGCAAGCACCGTCGATCGTCAGTCCATCGCGTTTGAACGAACTGCACATCAAGGTCGATCTTCCTGAGAACTTTGATCGAGCTAGATTATTCGAGCCGTTGTGATGCAGCTGATCGAAAGACGATTTGCTTCTTGATCGGCTTTAGCGCCTCGAAGGGCCCGCGCCGGAGGGGCTGAAAGACAGAGAGCCAACCGACGCCTTTCAACCCGGCGAAGCGGTACGGTTTGCAAGATGCTGCGCGATCGACCCAGTATTACTGATGCTTTCTATTGTTTGGCTTGACTTCGGTCCCGAGGCGCAATGGCGATAGCAATCCTAAACGTATTGCTCTGCCATCTACGAACGCACGAACGGAGCGACCGACGTTGATGAGTGAAGCGGGTTAGGGAAGGTCCAATGAACGCTGCCTTGGCGGCGCGCCTGGAGGAGGCGCTTCGATCGCGTGGTCAACGGCCGGCTTTGGTCGCCCAGGGCGGAAGCGTGAGCGGCAAGGAACTTATCGACCGCGCTGAGGTGCTTCGAGCATCGCTCTGTGACCACGGAGTTCGAGCCGGCGATTCGATAGCGATCATTGTCGATCGAACGGTCGATTCCGTCGTTTCGATACTTGCAACTCTCAAAGCGGAGTGTTCTTACCTGCCTCTGGATTGGCGGTTGCCAGAATCATGGCTGGCTCATCTAGTTACGCTCGCGGGCTCGCAGTTGCTGATCGGAGGTGATGAGACTGCCATCGGCAGTCTACCGGCGAGCCTGTTAGGACGATTCCCGCTTGGAATCGTCTCGGTTCGATCAGCTGGAAGCATTCGTCGTCGCCATGCAGCCCGAGAGACCGAATACAAATCGCGCGATTCGAGGAGCGGGCCCACGGCCGACGTAGCGTACATCATGGGAACGTCGGGCAGCACCGGAAGCCCGAAAGCAGTCTCCACTCGAGCGTCAAGTCTGTTGCACTACTGCGAGGCATTCGCTGCAAGAGTCGGCGGTTGTAAAGCGATCGCTGGTCTGAGTATGGCGAGCACGACGACATTGGCCGCAGACCTGGGGAACACAATGGTGTTTCCGGCGTTGCTCTACGGGGGCGTGCTGCACCTCTTACCTGATGATGTCTCCCGCGACCCTGAGCAATTCGCCGAATATATGAACGTATACGCGATCGATGCTGTTAAGATGGTGCCGACCCATCTGCGAGCTTTGTTGGCGCTTGGATCCGACGTCCTTCCCCGGCGTCTACTCGTCCTCGGCGGCGAAGCATTTGGTCTTGACTTGCTCGCCAAGCTTGAGGCCCGTCGTCCTACCTGTAGTGTATACAACCACTATGGACCGACCGAAGCAACTATCGGAGTTGCGGCGTATCGAGTCGATACGACGCCCGGTTCGGCGGAGACGTTGCGCCGTCAGGGATTCCGCACTGTCCCCATTGGTACGGTTCTCGGCAAAAACCAACTCCACGTCGTCGATGAACGGCTGCAGGCACTGGGTAGCGGATGTGCCGGAGAGCTCATCATCAGCGGCCCTGCGGTGGCGGACGGATACATTGGGGTAAGCAATGCTTCCCCAACGCCGTTCATCCATTGGGGCTCGTCCGATGCGGCATATCGTACGGGAGATATCGTCGTAGAGCATCCCAACACACAGTTGGAATTTATTGGTCGCGCAGATCGGCAGATCAAAATACGCGGACACCGAATTGAACCCGTCTGTATTGAAAGCGTGCTGCGCAGTCATCCGTGCGTATCGGATGCATTCGTCGATGTCGAAAGCGGAACGAGCGATGGCGAGTCGATACCTCTTGTCGTGGCGTGGGTCAGCGGCGACGGAATCGAGGATGTCTCGCTTCGTGCGTTTCTTGTGGAACGGCTTCCGGAGCCGATGATTCCTGCCCACATTATTGCGATTTCAACATTGCCGCGAACGGCGAATGGGAAGGTCGATAAACGAGCCCTGGTTCGACCGAGAGCAACGTTAGCACTTGATCAACCCAGCTCGATGGAAGATGCCGTCGCACGCGTATTCTCGAAAGCGCTTAACTTACCGAGCGAGCGCTTAAGGCAAAACTTTTTTCAGCTGGGCGGGCACTCTTTACTTGCGCTTCACGTGATTTCGGAACTTCGGGCGCAACGCCACATAGCGATTTCGGTGGCCGACTTTTACCGTGATCCGACTCCGAGGGGGGTCGCTCGGGCAGCTCGACTCGTGCGTTCAGAAGGTGCGGATCAGGTTGCCGCCGCCGCGCACGATGCGGAGGTTTCTCCACGGATTCTGGGTCTTTGGACTCATCTGCAGCTAAATCCGTTGGACAGCGCTTATGCGATCCCGATTATCCTTAACGTCAAAGGCGTCGCTGACCCGAACAGGATTCGTCAGGCACTCGAGCAGTTCGTTGCTCGGCACGAATCTTTACGAACGCGTTTCGTTTGCCGCGATGGTCGGCCGGTGCCAATCGTCGATGATACCTCGCGCCACGCGCTAAGATTTCGTGGCGCAGAAGCGGCTGATCCGGGGCCTGAGGAGCTGGATACGGAAAATGGCCCAATGATCGTCGCAAAGGTGACGACAATAGGGCCAACTGTTTGTAGAGTAGCGTTACGAATCCATCATTTAGGGTTCGACGGTGTATCGTTAAAAATACTCGTCGCAGAGCTGGCGAAGACGCTGAGCGGCGAAGCTCTTAAATCGCCGCAGAGTGCCGATGCGCTCAGTCGCCGCCGCAATAATGCTCATGAAGCGCTTGGACCGGGGGCGCGGTCACGGTTCGGGCTGCCGCCGGCGCGACAACGAGTTGAGCTTGACGCAAAGCGACTCGAGATCAGCCTGCCGGCGACGCTTTGGGGCCGGGTCGAAGCATTTGCAACAACCGTCAACACTACGCCGTTCGTGATTGCTACCGCCGCGTGGGCTTTGCTGCTCTCGCGACAGGACGCCGAACCAGCCGTTACTATAGCCACTCCAGCGGACCTTCGAAATCCGTCGAACGAGGACCAAGTCGTCGGCTACCACGCGGACTTGGTGGTTGTGGAAGTCTCAATCGACTCGAGCGAAACAGTAAGAGACTTTGTGACGCGAACACATCAAGCGGTGGGGAAAGCGCTCGACGAACGAGATCGTCCGTATGCCGATCTTATTGTCCAACAACGCGCCGCAACGGAAACACCGCCCGCACGGACGCTCCTCGTAGTCGAGAGACTCGAGCGTGTAAGTACGCACCTCGTCACCATTTCGCAAGAACCAGTCTTCGAGGCTCGGCCAATTCTCGACGTCAATGCATGCATTCGCATTGAAGAGGTAACGGTGATACTTCAAATCGATCACCGCATCGACGTATGCTCGGAATGGCGCGCACGCCGTCTGGGCGAGCAGTTGATGCACATTCTGGATCAGTTCACGGCGCACTCCACCAAAGCGTGCGGAGACATCGATGTTTTATCGGACGAGTCGTTCAAAAGCGTGTTGAAGTTTTCACGCGGCCGGGCGGATTCCGTATTGCGTGAGTTCGATGAATCGAACGTGATAGGCTTCACCAGCGAGTTCGTTTCTGATCTCGGTGCCGAGGCGTTGGTTTGGCCGGGCGGAACCTGGACGCGCACCGAATTCGATCGAGTGGTCGAGTTGACTGCGGAAGACCTTCAGAATCGTGGGCTTGGACCTGGACACGTCGTCGCCATCTCGGCACCTCCTTCGCCGGCGCTTGCAGTGGGCTGGCACGCGGCACATCGGATCGGCGCGGCAGTCTTGCCTCTGGATCCCAGGTGGCAACATCGCCAGGATTATGCGACCACGTCCGCTCAGGCTGCAGTGAAAATCAATTCATTAGACGGCATCACGACGAACATCTCGGGTGTCGCGACGGGAAAAGGTCCGCATCCGGAAGATCTCGCGTACATCGCGCTAACTTCCGGATCAATCCGCGCGCCTAAGCTTGTCGGAATGCGACGCTCAGCTCTAGCCCGCGGACTTTCTTTGTATCACGAAACATTTCAAATCGGCAAAGACGACAAAGTGCTGGCCTATTCATCCCCCGGTTCCGAGCCGTCCATGTGGGAGATGCTCGGGCCGCTGCTATCGGAGGCGTGCCTCATCTTCGCGGGGGCGAACGATCGGAACGCCCTCCTTGCGGAGTTGATCGTTACACGGGGCGTCACCGTGATACAAGCTGTACCGAGCATTCTTGAAAAACTCTTGGCACCCGGACTTTCAACGTGTGTCAGTAGCGTGCGTCTATTGCTCTGCCACGGCGAGATGCCTGCGTCTCTACCGGCGATCGTTGCTCGGCGTTTTCCGAGCGCGACCCTCATTAATCTTTGCGGTCGCTGTGAGGCCCCGTTTGGGGAGATTTATCAGCACATCGATGGCCCTCTGCGGAATGGACGTGTGTTCTTAGGGAAGCCGCTTCCTGGGATCTCCACCTATGTGCTCGACGACCAATTGCGCTTATCTCCGCCCGGCGGTTGGGGGGAGCTCGCAGTGGCGGGAACGTCCATAGCCTATGGCTACCTGAATGACACAGAAGAGACTGCTCGCAAATTTGTCTCGGATCCGTTTGCTTCCGGCGAGAGGGCACACATGTTTTTGACGGGCGAGCGCGCGAGATGGAATGACGATGGCCGATTGGAGCTCGGCGGCCCTCGAGAGCATCGAGTC
>CAXTIY010000119.1:0-9282 GCA_964244215.1 uncultured bacterium | reverse complement strand
CGTCTATGCGCTCTACATGCACCTTCACACACGGAACTCGTGGCGCGGGCACCGCTCGGCTTGGATGTCGGTGCTCGGCTTTATCTCCATCATGTTCTGCTATCTCGGCGTAAACATTTGGGTGAGCGGCCTGCACAGCTACAAGATGTAATTACGCGGCGGCCGCTGCCGCGCGGATGCGACGGCTCCGCGTCACGTAAACGTCGACGGCGAGCGCCGTTGCGACGAGCAATACGACGAACAGCAAGCCTGTTTCATGGCGCGTGTATTGGTCGAGAACGGCGCCCGCGAGCGGTAACGAAATCAGATACGATTCGATGCTTCCTGTGGCCAGCGCGTAGGGAATGCCCCACAAAAGATACCAAGGCGCCGCGAGCGGCGACATTTGTTGGAAGAGCCACGCCGCGCCGAAAACGCGGCGACGAAAAGTGACCACGGCGAACATCGCGAGCGCGATGAACGAAGCGGTCGCGAGCCACCCGGCGTACCACGGGCCTGCCGTACGGTGAACGGCAAATTTCGATAAGACTGCTAGGTAGGCCGGTCCCGGAACGAGATACGATACGGCGAACGCGAGGGCGATGGCGGCGACCCACATCGACAGCCTGCGGCTCGCTCCGGTGATAGCGACCAAGAGCGCGCCGCCGACGATGACGAACGGCAATTTAACGAGGCCGGCAGCGACGATCAGACAGAACGCCGGCCACGTTTTCGAGCTTCGCAAAAGGGCGTAGGCCGCGGCCAGGAGCGTTACGCCTTCGATTTCCGCATGTGGAGTCTGGACGCAATAACACCAGAGGAACGGATTTAAAGCGAAGCCGGCAAGTGCCGCTCGGGAAAGCCCCGCTCGCCAGAAAAACCCCAGCGAAACGGCGACCAAGCTCGCGTTCGTAAACCGGAGCGCTTCGAGCTTCCAATAGAGCGACGGAAGCCAAGCCGTTTGCAGCACGTCGAAGACGACCCAGAGCGGGCCATAGATGACACCTCGCAACGGCACGACACGTTGAATCGATTCGTAGACCGTCCCGTCGAACGCGCCGCTCGCCGGAGCGTACGCATGCATCCCGAGCATGCCCGTCGCCGCATACTCATACGGATCCGTCGTGGACATGACGGGCCAGACCACGGAAAGCAGTGCGAGCGCGATTGCGATGCACGCAACCCAGCGTTTCGTAAGCGTTCGCCCGTTTTGTCGAAGCGACAACACGACGAGCGCGAGTGCAGCCGTTTCCATGAAGCCTAGTCCGAGGCCGAGGCTCGCGAAAAGCGGCTGATGCGGGACGCGATCGTCGAACACCGGTAGCGGCAGCGTTTTCATCCAGGCATATCGCGAGCCGTCGCTTTGCAAGCGGCTGTCGAGCAAGACGAGCGTGAGTTGCATCGCGTAGAGCGGCACGAGCGCCCCTGCGGCTAGCCGAGCGACGGCGGCAGAGGGCAAGAAGCGCTGCCACAGCCCCGCGAGCACGCTACCGGAACGCGTCGCGAACGCCCATCCGACGAGCATGACCGCGAGCAACGAGGGGGCGTTCACTTCTGTTTTATCGGTCGCGCGAAGCCGAATCGTCGGCGGCACCTCACAGCGTGCGCTTCGAACGACGATATTCGAGATGGATGTTCGTACACGAGCGAGTTCTCGAATGGAGGCGCTGGGCCGTCGCGAGCACGTTCGCATTCGGCCTGCTCGTCTTTTTGACGTCGAGGCCGCTGATGGAGCCGATGGATTTGCGCGCGTTCTACTGCGCGGGCGAAGCGATGCGGCAGCACGCGAATCCGTATCGTGTCGAGCCGAATCGCTCTTGTCAGCGCCGCGTGCTCGCCGCAGCCGGGCTTCGGCTCGACGAGCGCTTCGTGCTACCGGCACCGCTACCGCCCTACGCCCTCGTGGCATTCGCCGGATTGTCTCGCCTTACGTTCGGCTCCGCGACCGAGCTTTGGCTGCTCATCAATCTCGCTGCGCTGACCGTCTCGATCGTCTACGCGAGCCGGCTTTCCGGCGTTACGCCGATCCTGGCGGGCGCGTCGCTCGTCGTTTCCGCCGGCTACGTATCGATCGTGCTCGGACAAGTTATTCCGATCGTCCTCGCGGCGGCTCTGCTCGCAGCGTTATGCGCGCGCCGCGGCAACGGAATCGGTGCTGCGGCCGCTGCGACCGTCATGGCACTCGAACCGCACCTCGCGTTACCCGTTTGGCTCGGCCTCGCTCTTCTTCCGAACGCCCGTAAACCGCTCGCGGCTGCGGCCGCGCTTTTAACCGTCGTCACGCTCGCGTGCGGCACGTCGCTCAATCTCGAATACGTGCTCTCCGTACTTCCGCAGCACGCGCGTTCCGAATTGCTGAATTTGCGCGGCCAATACGGTCTGTCGCCGCTGCTCGTCGCGATCGGTATTCCGTTTCGCGACGCGCTCGTCGCCGGCTCCATATCGTATGCGAGTATGGTCGCCTGTGGACTCTTCGCCGGGGCCGCTTTGCGACGACGCTTGAGGGACGCAGCTTTCCTCGTAACGACGCCTCTCGCTTGCGCCGTACTCGGTGGGCCGTTTCTTCACGTAACGCAAACGGTCGTCGCCATTCCGCTCGGTTTAATGCTCGTCGCGATCGCCCCGCGCCGTTCGCTGCGGCTCGCGGTGGTGCTCGCGATCGCTATGCTCGCAGTGCCCTGGCAGCTCATCGGGAAGCCGGATCATATCGGTGCGACCGCTTTCGCACGGGCGGGCATAAGCGTTCGCCCGTACGTCGCGCGGTCCGACGAATCGATAGAAGTACCGTTCACCGCGTCGCTCGACGCGGTCGGACGACAAGACCGTGCGAATAGCGCCTTCGTGCTGCTCGAGTTCGCGCGCAAATTGCCGACGTGGGTAGCGCTGATCGTTATCGCGAGCGGCGCGTTTCGTATCGCTGCTCAGGGACGCCGCGACGAACGCTCCGTCTCTTTCGCAGGCGGCGCAACGTGAAGGTATATCGTTCGGGCGACGCCTCGGCGACGCCGAAGCAGTTGCGGCTTACGCTGTAACCGTGCGCGACGTACCGCAGCGGCCTTACTCCGCAAGTTGCGTACGCTAAACGACGCGTTCTTAGGTGCCGACATCCGAAGAAGAGATGTTACCTCAGAGACGTTGGTTCGATGCACGGTGGGCCGCTACCGGAGCGGGTGCTCTACTACTATTTGTAACGCTTCTTTGGTCGTCTTCGAGGCTCTGGGAATTCGGCGTTGCCAGTCCGTTCACCGATCCTTTAGACTTCCGCGCCTTCTACTGCGGCGGGGTCGCGATCGAGCAGCGGATGAACCCGTATCGGCTCGAGCCGGGCCGTTCGTGTCAGCTCCACGCACTCGCCGCTGCCGGGCTGCCAGGTAACGAGAGCTTAATTCTTCCGGCTCCTCTTCCGCCGTACGCACTCACAGCGATGGCTTTGCTCGCGATGTTTCCCTACCGTTTTGCGACGGCGGTTTGGCTTTCGGCGAATATCCTCGGGTTGCTCGCTGCGATCGCCTGCATTGCGAAACTTTCAGGGATCCGTCCGTGGATCGCCACCTTGTCGCTCTTCGTCTCAACGGGCGTCGTCTGTCTGTCGCTCGGACAGCCGATTCCGCTCGTCCTTGCCGCTGCTCTCTTCGCAGCGCTCTGCGCTCGGCGCGGGAACGGCATCGGAACTGCCGCCGGCGCAACGATCGCCGCGCTCGAACCGCACCTCGCTTTACCGATTTGGCTCGGTCTCGGATTATTCGTTCCCGCTTCGCGCAAGCCGCTGGCCGTTGCAGCGGTGTTGCTGGGAACCCTCACGTTGCTGCCGGGCGTAGCGCTCAATATAGAATACGCTCGCTCGGTTATTCCCGATCACGCCCGGGCCGAGATAGTCGATTTCGAAGGACAATACGGTTTATCGTCGCTTCTCGTCGCGCTTCACACGCCGACCAAACTCGCGCTACTCGCAGGCTCCGCGTGCTATGCGGCCATGCTTGCATTCGGCCTCGCGCTCGGGGCCAAACTACGGCACGTCACGGGAGATCCCGCATTCTTGGTTTTAACTCCACTCGCTTCGGTCGTACTCGGCGGAGCCTACATCCACATCGCGCAGACGGTCGTGGCCATACCGCTCGGATTCATGCTCGTTACGCGTCTACCGCGACACACGCTCGCATATCGTGGCGCCGTTCTTGCCGTCTGTCTGCTTTCAATTCCTTGGCCGCTCTTCGATATTGCCGTCCCGTCGATCGCGGATACGTCGGCGCCGGCACCGCTCGGCAGAGCCGAGTCGCACGTGAGTATCTCCGTCGCGCGCGCAGCGATGCCGAACGAGTCGATGGAGTTCCACCACGCGGCATTCGTTGCAGCGTTCGCGCGTCGCAAACACATGCATTCGTTTGAGGAATTGATCGGGCGGAAAATTCCCACATGGTTCGCGTTGATAGTAATTTTGGCGACTGCGTCTTGGCTTGGCTACGGAAAGCGCCGCTTCGAGTTGCCGTCCACATCTCCAAAGCGGCCTAAGCGTTCAGGCTATCGCACGTCTATTTCTTGATCGTCAATCAGACTGTGCCGCTACGTGCGCGACACCTGTATGCAGCGGCCCGAACCCGCTATTGAGCACCACGACTCCGAGCACGATAAGCGCGATTCCCGCGATCTTTCCGATGCTGAGCCCTTCACCGAAGAACACGACCGATACGACCGTCACGATAACGTAGCCGAGCGCCGCCATCGGATAGACCGATGAAAGCGCACGCGTATTAATCGCGGCGAGCCACAACATCATGCTCGCGGCCTCGGCAACGATTCCGCAGATGATCAACGGTTGGAAGAGCGCGAGCACGAGCGAGAGCGGCTGCTGGAGCGGATTATCGGGTAGATGTGCGCCGCGCACGCCGACTTTGAGCAACAGTTGGCCCGCGGAGGCGCTGCAAATCGATAGCAGCGCTGCGATGAGCCAAATGGGAATTTTCACGTTTCGTTCTCTTCCGGGCGAGAGTGGCTAGCCCGCCTCGTCTTCGAGTCGTCTCGCCGCGCCCCCGGCGAGCACCGGCACTATCGGTAGTCGGCGAGCGGCCATGCCGGCTGAAGCGTCGCCGTCATCCGGCCGGGAGATCTCGCGTATTGAGCGCCCGGATCCGCCGGTGCGTCCGAAGAGCGCGGCGAGAAAACGCCGGATCGGACCGGCTCCGGCGAGGCTTCGATCCGTAAGCGCCTTCTGTTTTCGGATCCAAAGCGGTCCGTTCGAGTTGGCCAGAGACATGCTGCAAGCGTACCACAGCCGCACATTGCCCGGTCGCGCCTTGCAACGACACGCGTGCCGTAGCGAGTCGTTAGAAGTGCATGACCGTCCTTGCCGCATCAGCCACCACCCTCGAAACGCTCGCCCTTTCCGACGGCTACGCGAGCCTCGGCCCGGAGTTCATCGAGCGCCGCGAGCCCGAGCCGCTGCCCGAGCCGTATTTGATCGCGTTCAACCCGGATGCGGCTGCGCTGGTCGACCTCGCGCCCGAGCAAGGCGCGCGTCCGGAATTTTTGCGACTCGCGGCCGGTTGCGCGCGCTTCGGGCCCGTAGAGCCGTTCGCCGCGGTCTACGCCGGGCATCAGTTCGGTTCGTTTGTGCCGCAGCTCGGGGACGGCCGGGCTATTACGCTCGCCGAGCTCCGCACGGCCGCGGGCGACCGCTTCGAGTGGCAACTCAAGGGTGCGGGCATGACCGCGTTCTCCCGCTTCGGCGACGGTCGCGCGGTACTGCGCTCGACGATTCGCGAATATCTTTGCAGCGAAGCGATGGCGGCGCTCAGTATACCGACCACGCGGGCTCTCGCCATCGCCGGCAGCGACGAACGCGTCTATCGCGAAACACCCGAAACCGCGGCCGTCTTAACGCGGCTCGCCCCATCGCACTTGCGCTTCGGAACGTTCGAATATTTCCACTATCGCGGTAACACCGCCGCCGTAAAGACGCTGGCTGATTACGCGATCGCGCGTTTCTTTCAGCATCTCGCCGTCGATGGAGTCGTCGACGACCCCGCTCGTTACGCCGCGTTTCTACGCGAGATCGTAGAGCGAACCGCCGCGCTGATCGCGCGCTGGCAAGCGGCCGGCTTCGCGCACGGCGTCATGAACACCGACAACATGTCGATCCTCGGACTAACGCTCGATTACGGCCCGTACGGCTTTCTCGATGCCTACGAGCCGGGCTTCATCTGCAATCATACGGACGCCGGCGGCCGGTACGCGTTCGAGCAGCAGCCCGCGATCGGGCTTTGGAATTGCCGCGCACTCGCCGTCGCGCTCTCGTCGCTCGTTTCGGAAGAGGACGCCCAGGCAGCGCTCGATGCGTACAGACCGGCTTTCCAAAAGCACTTCACGGCGTCGCTCTATGAAAAGTTCGGCCTGGAGTCGACTCGCGCGGGCGATGGCGACTTCTTTACGAACGCATTCGGCAGCTTGGAGCGGGGCGCCGTCGACTACACGAACTTTTTCCGCGCGCTTTCGCACGTAACCCGCGAGCCCGTTGACGCAAACGCCGACTCCGGCGTGCCGGCACTCTTCGCGAACGCCGAAGACGGCCGGGCGACGCTCGCCGCCTATCGGCAGCGACTGCAAATTGAAGCGCGCTCCGACGCGGAGCGGCAGAGCGCAATGCTAGGAG
Organism: uncultured bacterium; assembly: GCA_964244215.1. Taxonomy (GTDB): domain Bacteria; phylum Vulcanimicrobiota; class Vulcanimicrobiia; order Vulcanimicrobiales; family Vulcanimicrobiaceae; genus CAXTIY01. Next base: position 2,657 of record CAXTIY010000119.1, on the reverse strand, counting down.
TAAATCCAAAATTCGTCTTGCGCAATTACCTCGCGGAGCAAGCGATCCGCGCCGCGCAACAGCGTGACTACACCGAACTCGGCCGCCTGCACGACGTTCTACGTCGGCCGTTCGACGAGCAGCCGGACCGCGAGAATTACGCGGCCGCCCCACCCGATTGGGCGCAAACGCTCTCGGTCAGCTGTTCGTCGTAAGCCGCCACGCGTCGCCGCTTATCGAAACGGACACAAAGCTCGCCTGCCCGCATTCGAGCCGACTCACTCGCTAGATGCGGGCGTGGGCACATTGCCCGCGCCGAGGTCTAACGGCCGGTTGCTGCGAGCAGTCGGAACCGGCTCGGCGCCCTCGACACGTTCGATCGACCGGCACGAGTGCGTCTCTGCGTCGCCAATCTTCGAGACTTCGTCTTCCATCGACTTAGGCTATGCTACGGCGCGATGTTCGGCAACAGGCTGAAGCAGCGGTCAATCACCCGAAGCCCCGCCCACGATCGCACGGCCTTTCGCAGAGCCGGCCGTTCCCTGCGACCCGAGAACGTACGGCAGCACCACGACCGGCGCGAAAGCGCACGCGACGATCGCAAAGCCGTAACCGCCGCCTGCGAGCGTCGCGAACGTGCCGAGTAACGCGCCGCACGCGGCGCCGCCGGTGAAAGCGAGATTGTATGCGCCCATCGCCGCGCCGCGCGTCTCGGTCGAGCTATGCTCGAACAATAATCCGAGCGACACGGGCACGACCGCGGCCCACGCAGCGCCGAGGAAAATGCCCGCAACGATAACCGCGCCGAGCGAATGGGCGCTCGCCGCGAGAACGCAGCCGATCGCTTGCAGGACGACCGTCGGTATCGCGACGGCGCGCGGTCCGAAGCGATCGACGAGGCGTCCGCTCGGATAGCGCAGCGCGAACGAGACGAGCGCGGAAGCCGTAAAAATGGCCGCGCCGTTTACGATCCCGCGCTCGTGAAACGTCAGCACTGCGAGCGCCCCGTTGACTCCGCCTTGCAGCGTACAGGCGAGCGCGAATCCGCAAGCGGGAAGCCATAGCCGGTCGAGCATGATGCCGCGATCGCGCGGCGCACGCCGCAAGTCGTACTTTTGCGGAAGAGCGAATAGGCAGAGCGCCCCTGCAGCCGCGAGCGCCGTCGCGTAAAGATATTGCTCGCGCTCGATGCCGTGTTGCCACAAAAAGACGCTGAGCGCGGGGCCGATGGCGAAGCACAGATTGCCGATCATGCCCAGTGTCGCAACGTCGGACACGGCCCGCTCGGAAGACGCGAGCTCGCTCGCATAAGCGAACTCTGCCGTCATGTAGGCCACGACCGCGATGCTGCGGACGCCGAGAAGGATGCCGCCCCATATGGGACCGTGCACGACGGCGAGCCCCGCGAGCGAGGCGACGCCGAGGGCCGCTGCGGCGCGAATCGTCGGCAAACGACCGAAGCGGTCGACGAGCGCCCCGACCGGCAGACTCACGAGTAGTGCCGAAAACATACCGCAACCCATCGCAATCGCGACTGCGGTACGTGAAGCACCCTCAGCCGTCAAAGCGAGCGGCATGGTTCCGACGGGGAGATTGAGCGCAAGTTCGAAAAAGAGCGCCGACACGATTAGTACGGCGTAGGCCATTCGGCTATCTTACCACGCGCACGGCTGTTCAGAACGAGCTAGCTCTTTTCTGCAGCATACCAAAGTTGTTGTGAGGAGAATGGCAGATTTGTTATGAACGATACTAAGATTTTGCGCCGCGCCCGCGTGGCGTCGTCTTACCGGTAGTAGATCTCGAGTCGCGCCTGCGAGCGCGCTAGGATGAAGGGGTTAGTGGCAGTTCACGAAGCGCAGTCATATAAAGACCAGGGATCGTCGGAAGAGCAATCGCGCCGAACGTTTTTGGCGAACGCGACGCTCGGCATCGGGGGCATCATCGGGCTCGTGCTGACGGTTCCGCTCGTGGTATCGCTCATACCGGAATCGCTTGTCGCGCCCGATAAAGCGGGCGCCGGCGTTTGGGCCGACATGCCGAAAGATCAATTCTCGAAAGTTGCCGCGGGAGCCGCGCCCGTCAAAATCACGTTCGAATTCAAGTACGCCGACGGATATTTTCCGCCGGCCGACGATACGCAGTTCGTCTGGGGCGTCAAATTGACACCGGCCCAAGAGGCGAGCTTCAAAGACAAACGCCCCGATCTCTTCTCGACGGCCGACAAGGTCCCATATCCGGCGGTAACGATGAGCTACGTCATCTTTAGCTCCATCTGTCCGCACCTCGGCTGCCGATTCGCGTGGGACACCGCCGCAAACCGCTTCATCTGCCCTTGCCACGGCTCGCAATTCGGACCAGAAGGTGCGAAGCTCGCGGGGCCCGCGCCGCGCGGCCTCGACCCGTTGCCGTTCCGCGAACACGACGGCCAAGCCCAAGTCACGTGGATTCAATATAAGTCCGGACAGCCCGACCGCGTAGTCGTCGCCTACAGCTAAACCGTAAAGGTTCTATCTTGAGTGTTTTAACCTGGATCGAGCAGCGCACCGGGATCGTCAGTCAGACGACCGAGTTTCTGACCGAAGACGTCCCCGGCGGCGCGAGCTACTGGTACGTCTTCGGAAGTGCGACGGTATTCGCGATGATCTTACAGATCGTCACGGGCATCTTCTTGACGTTCT
>CAXTIY010000118.1:0-9287 GCA_964244215.1 uncultured bacterium | reverse complement strand
CGGCGGACCCGACGGATTGTACGATTGACCGTTGATCTGCAGCTGTTCGCTGAAATAGACGGTTTGCGCGACGTTCGCCGCGTGCGCTTTGATGTAATCGGCGGTGTGGAAACGGAACGGTTGCGCCTGCGCGGAGCTGCGCTGCATCGTGCGCGAGGCGGCCGTCGCATCGGTGGTGGGATCGATCGAAGCGAGGATTGCGGCGGGCATCGCGAGCCCGCTCGGACCCGCATCGAAGCAGTTGGTGCGCACGTACGCTTTGGTGCCGGCCGCGGGACCCGTAACGAGAAACTCGATACGGCTCGAAGGCGGAATAACGTAGTGGCCGACGGTCATGGACGCGGGCGTATTGGTTCCGGTGATGAGCGGTACGCCGTCGAGTGAGATAATCTGCATGCTCGCGCGATCGATCTGCAGATCGAGATACGTATCGGCGCCCGCGTTGACGACGCGCCAGAACTGTTTCTCACCCGGCTTGATGCCGATCGACGGCTGCGTGACGCCGTTGACCGTCCAGACCTTATTCGGAGCTTCGGCGCCCGTACAATGCGTGTCGGCGGCGTCCGGTCGCACGAAGGATTGGTAGAACGGGTTCGTTTCGAGGTACGGGTTGCGCGTTTCGGCATTCGTCGAGCCGCGCACTTCGTCGCGCTGGTTCATCCCCATCGTCATGTCGGACATGGAGCTCGTGCGTCCGGCGCTGACGCGTGCGGCACCCCAACGCATCGCCTCTAGCTGCGAGAGATCGCCCGGAGGCAGTGCCGTTCCCGCGGGTTGCGCGTCACGCACGATGATGATGCGCTCCGGTAAATTCGTTACCGCCGGCGTGTACTTCGTGATGCCTTCGATGACGATCGCGCCCGACATACCGGCAAGATTCTCACGCTCGGCTTCCGCGTGCGCGTGCGAATGGTACCAGTACAAACCCGGCGGATGGTTGGCCGGGATCGGAATTTTGTATTGCACGGTTTTGCCCGGCGTCGCGACCATGTCGATCGAGTCGTCGGCCGGGTAATTCGGGCTTACGTGCAGACCGTGATAGTGGAGGTTGACGTCGTTCGCGTACGTCGAACCGGCTCCGGGCGCCGGCAACTTATTGGAGAGGTTTACGACGAGCGTATCCCCCGGTAACAAGCGCAGCGTCGGCGGCGTATCGACGCCGTTATAGCTGAATGCGGGGTAATTGTTTTTTGGATTGCTCGTCGCGACGACGTTGACCGTCAGCTGGCCGTTCGAACTACGTAGCTGAACGGGATCCGGCAGCGGGACGCCGCTCGGGGAACTCGTGGGGGTGGGCGGCGGCGTCGGTGCCGCTCCGCCACCCGGGCAGACCGTCCGATATGGATGGCCCGCCGCTAAGCGGCTCTGCAAACCCCATTTGCAAGCGAGGTAGCCTTCGACTTCGGTATACTCGGGCGCCGTAAGGAATCGGTTGTAGATGACGATCTCGCCGACTTGGCCGCGGTAGTTGTACGTCGCGGCCGTTCCGCCGCTATACATCGAGCCGACGGCGAGCGGATAGGAGCCCGAGGCACGTATCGCCGGAGCTCCGCCGGTCGCGAGGACGCCGCCGTTCCTACGGAAGAAACGGCTCGCGCCCGAGACGCTGCCGGCAGCCGTCCAGATCGTCGCGCCCGATTCGACCTTCGGTGCGGTCAACGCCCCCGATTCGGTATTGAAGGCGAAGAGGCTGGTATTGAAACTCGTCGGCCGGATCGCATACATCGGACTGACGGTGTGATACGCGCCGCTGAAGAGGATGTCGCCGCTCTGCGTGGTCGGCGTCTCGTTTCCGACGATAAAGACTGTCGATTCATTGAAGAGATTGCTCGAAAAAGCGTGATTGCTGCCCGCCAAGACCGTGGTTCCGTCGAACGAGACGGTCCCGAGACCGTTGATGCCGTTAACGTAGGTCGGCGGCGCGTGACTCGCCGGGACCGACAGGTTGTCGGCGTTGCCCGTTTGATCTTTCCAAAGCGTCACGGCGCCGGCAGCGGATTTCGTTAGGGTCGCGGTGTTGGTCGCATCGTACCAGCCGACGAGATTGTGAAGCCCGGTCGGAGAGAACGACGTGGCGGGCAGCAGCGTGGCGACGCGAACGTCCGCGACTTGGCGGCGGGCGACTGCCTTCGTGGTAGCCGCGGTGAAGCCGACGTAGACGCTTGCGGGAAGGCGACTTTGGCCTGCGACGAGTGCGATCTGCCGCTGGTAATAGGCGACGAAACCGCGCCCGTCGTGTCGATCGAGCGCGACCGTGAGCAAGCCGCTCGGGGTAACGATCGCGCGGACCGCAGGGGCCCGCAAAGGACGCTCGCGGAGCTGCGGCGTGCCGAGCGCGAACGGCAGGTTCGCCGCCGCGCCGTCGGCTGCGACGCTTCCGCCGAGCGCGGGAGCGCCCGCTGCGGTCGCGCCGCGCACCGTGAGCGCTTGGCCGATTCCGACGGTGACGAACGCGCTCGCCGGGGCCGCACCGTTTGCTGCGGCGGAGGTCGGCATGAGGGCCGCGGCATCGGCGAGGAAGAGATTGACGCCGTCTGCCGACGCGGCTCCGCCGAACGTGTAATCGGTAAACGTTATGGCGAGACCGCGCGACGTATCGAGCGGCGTCCGGTAGACGGCGAAAGCGCGGCGGTTCGCCGCCGAAGCGGTCAGTTGTAAGGCACCGCTGCCCGGCGTCGCGTGGGCGGCCGTGCCGTTACACGGGTGAATCGATAAGACGGAGGTGGTCGCCGTTCCGGCGGTTAGGCAGCTGTCGCCGGAGGTAAGCCAAGCGCGTGCGGGGGTCTCGGTCTCGGCGAAGCTTTCGCTCAGCAGCGTCGTACCGACGGTCGAGTCGGCAGCGAGCGATACGCCGACGGCGCGCCCGGGAAGCGTACGCGCGAGCGTGTCCACGTCGGCGAGCGCTCCAACCGTAAGTCTGCTGTAAGCCGCGGCCGCGGCGAGTTCGCTTGCGGCGTTGCGCGGAGAACTCGCGGTGATGGCATCGGCGACGAACAGGCCGCCGCCCGATGCGCGCCAGAGGCCGAGCAGGCCGCTCGTTAGTTCGCCGCCGTTGCCGCCGCGATAGGCGACGAGTCGCAAATGAGATGCGCCCGCAAGGGCCGTGCTGCCGGCAAACGCCGATCCGAGCACGCCGCTCCCTAGCGAGTCGCTCGTGGCCGAATTCGTCGTGTCCGCGGAGACGGCGTATGCGTCGGCATGCGTTCCCGCACTCGAAAAGCGGAGGATGGCGCTCGCGATACGAGCGGCCGGAGTGCCGGGGCGCGCGAGCGGGCCGCTCAAGATGTGGCCGGGCAGTTCTGCGCTCGCCACGAAGGAGCGGTCGACGAGCGCGAACATTTGCGTCGAGCGAAGGCTATACCACGCGAGGGCGGCGTTCGACGCATCGGGAGCGAGGCCGAGGCGCCGCCCGGCAAGAGCCGCGTAGGCGTTCGCGGGGGTGCGGGCGACCCAGACTTCGTCGCCGACTTCGAACGACGGGTGCAAGCTCGGATCGAGATTGCGCGCGACCAGTTGTGAAAATTTCGTAACGTAATCGTCGCTCGCATCGACCGGTAGCGTGAACCAAGGGTTCACGTGAGCGCCGTTCGCTAGCGCGATCGCATAATCGGGCGCGACGCCTTGCAGCGCCGCTTGCGTGAACGAGCCGGGCGTCGTGCGCGAGGCCCACGAGCGGCCCGTTGCCGGATCCGGTCGCTGCCAGCCGGCGAAGCGGATCGTACCGAGGCCACGTAGCGAAGCGACGAATGCCGGATCGAACGGCGCCGTCCCGTAGGCCGCTACGGAGCCCGGCACGATGAGACGAATATTGCGGGCGTAGTTGCGTGGGTCCGTAGCGAGTAAGCGGAGATGGATGCCGTACCCGGGCTTCGGCGTAACCGAAATGACGAGCCGTCCGGTCGAGCGGCCGACGATCGTTCCCGATTCCGGGGCGATTGCAAAGGTGCCGGAACCGTCGTACAACAGCGTGTATTTTCCGGAGCGGTAGCTGCCCGTCGGATAAATGACGGTATCGGCTACTTGCCCCGAGCGTAACGCCGCGACGTTGCCCAGCGCATCGAGCTTGAGGCCTCCGCCCGCAGCGGACCACGGGGCGGCCTGTTTCATCGCGTCGGCAAAAACGACGCCGGCCGCTGAGAGCGGTGCGACGTTCACACCGACTCCGGCGGTCGTGGCGGCCGCAACCGGGCGAGCCTCGCCGCCGGCAACGACGACGGTTGTCGCGAGAACGAGAATGAGCAATCGACGTATGCGACTTACGAATGACATAAAGACACTCCGGAAAGGGGATACCGGACATTCACCAACCGCGCAGGCTGGACGCGGGCGAGGTTGGCAAATGAAAGACGAATTAATGTTATCGGTTTAAGCGACTTCCGAATAGGGCCGCTCGCCCTATGATTCTTCGCGATCCCTAAAATAGCGGTAACGTCGCACGAATGCGACGTTACCGCTAAATGACGCTAATCGGTTAGAAGCCGACGTGTACGACGGAAATGGAATCCGTTACCGGTACGCTGACGGTTGAGTTCTTGCCGATGGAGAGAGCCGTATTCGAGAAGCTGTAGCTCGAATTGTACCGGTAAAGCGCCGCATGCTTCAGGCCGGGCACCGTCACACCGACAGTCTCCGTCGGCACCGCAATCGCGGAGTTTTTAAAATGGTCCCAGCACGGCGTCTCGCGATACAGCAGCAGATCGTACGTGCCGTCGCGACGGGCAAGCAGCAGATGATGCACGTCCGAGGTTGCGCCGTTGATCGAGTACGAAAGTCTCGAAGGCTTCGGTGCGGTGCCTGGATCCGCGAGTAACCGAACGAGATTTCCGAGGGCGACGAACTGCGCTTTCGGCGTCCCGTTGACGTGCAGCAAACCGAGGTTACCGAATGCAACGTTCTTCGGATCGTCGACGAGGACGTTGAAATACGTGCGCGGTTCGCCGTGCAACCAGCGTTCGGTCGAGGTTCGCGTCAGATACTTCGCGATGATGCTGTCGGTTAGCGAGCAGCCGCGCGTCAGATTGTCGTTGTAGCCCGTTTCCGTCGTCCAAATCGGCTTATAGCGGGTGGTAACGCGCATCTTGGCCGTGTTGGCATCGATGCTCACCCAGATGATACTCGTGCCCGGATTCCAATTGCACGTGCCGTTGTGCAGGTTGCCAAAATCTTCGTATTGATCGAGCGGGCCGACGAATGCGGCGTGTTCGCCCGGATTCGCAAAAGACGGTCCGGCGACGGCGATATGATCCCACGCATGATTGCTGCGTACCGTCTGCCAGAGATTCTTCTGATCGATACGCATCTGATTCCAGTTGGGTTTTCTCACGTTATCCGCTTCGTTTGCGGGTTCGACGTAATCGACGTCGACCGCCGTCGCCGCGAGCCGCGTACGCAAAGCGGCGGGTGAAAAGCCCGAGACCATTCCGATCGAATGCTTGATGCCGTGTTGCGCGAGCATTTTCATCTGCGCCGTGAAATCGGTTCCCTCACCGCTATCGCGAAGATGCCGAATTCCGGACCAGAGAAGCTGTTGGGTGGCGAGCGCCGGATAAGTCCGGTTCTCGTATTTCGCATCGACGCCGATGGAATCGACGAAACGATCCGCCCAAGCCGGCGTTTCGCTCAGGCTCGTGGCAGGAGCGACTTGGGCGGGTGCAGGTGCGCTTGCGGCGGGTGCGGGCCCGGCGCCGGTAATGGTAATGAGGCTCGCGCTTGCAGCTAAAGCAAACGCAATGCTCGAGGCGGTAATCTTCATGATTTCCTGACTTCCTGCGCATAAGGGGGCATGCACAGTGCATTAAAGAGTGTGCGTTCGTTGCAAGCGCGCACGTGAATCGGCGCGTGCGCAAGAACGCAAAAGGACCTAAGCCGATCATCGAAACAAGTTTTAAAGCGAGAACGATGACTGAAAGGTAAGAGACATCGCCGCGGCCGGGGGAGGCGCGCGGTGCGGATGGTTACAACGGAGCAAGGTAGGATTCCCTCTTATCGATTCGCACACCACCGTCGCGAACAAGGGACTACCGGTACATTCGGCTCGAACGATTCCCAGGATTAGCGCGCGAAACTATCTTTCGCGGCGCGGCATCCGATACGGAATAGAAAAAGCGCGATGCCAGGCATCGCGCCTTACGTCGGTCGAATCGCTATAAATTAAAAGCCGAAGTGTAGCACCGCAATCGAATCGGTCACCGGAAACCTCACGGTCGCCTTATTAATGGCGAGCGTAGAACTACTAAAACCGTAGCTCGAATTATACTTGTAGAGAACGGAGTGTTTTACACCGGGTATCGCGAGCGAAACGTTCTCGGAAGACACGCTGATCGGCGCGTTCTTATAGTGATCCCAGCACGGCATCTCGCGATAAATAAGCAGATCGTACGAGCCGTCGCGGCGCGCGAGCAAGATGTGGTGGACGTCCGACGTCGCGTTCGATATCGTATAGGAGACTTTCGTCGACTTCGGTGCGCTTCCGGGATCGGCGAGCAAATGGATCAGACTGCTCAAAGCGACGAACTGAGGTTTCGACGTGCCGTTGGCATGCAGTAGCCCGAGATGTCCGAAGATGGCATCCTTCGGATTATCGGCGAGAACGTTGATATAGGTGCGCGGCTCTCCGTGCAGCCAGCGTTCGGTCGTAATGCGTGGGACATACTTTGCGATGAGGTTGTCGGTGAGCGAGCAGCCGCGAGCGAGATTATCGCTGAAGCCCGATTCCGTCGTTTCGATCGGCTTATACGTCGTCGTCTTGCGAATGTAACCCGTGTTGACGTCGATGCTCACGTAGACCACGGACGAACCGGGATTCCAATTACACGTCCCGTTATGAAGTTGTCCGAAATCCTGGTATTGATCGAGCGGGCCGACGAGCGGCGCGTGTTCTTTGGGATCGGCAAACGATGGTCCGGCGATGGCGACGCCGTTCCAGTTGCGGTTCGCGCGGATCGTGTTCCAGAGATTTTTCTGGTCCGACCGCATTTGGTTCCAGTTCGGCTTCGCAACGTTATCCGCTTCGTTCGCCGGCTCGATGAAATCGACGTACGGCATGAAGACGTTCATGCGGCTACGGAGATCGTTTGCCGAGAATCCCTGGCCCACTCCGATCGAATGCTTGATCCCGTGCTGACCGAGGACTTTCATCTCGTTGATAAATGGCTGCTGCGCAATAGCGCTGTCGCGAATGTGGCGGATGCCGGACGCCTCGAGCTGCTGCGTTACGAGGGCCGGATAGCCGTTTTCATATTTAGCGTCCGCACCGATCGAATCGACGAACTTGTCGGCAGCCGCGGGCGTTTCACTAAGCTTCGCGTCCGGCACGACTTGTTCGACCGATACCGATTGTGGCGATACTTGCATCGTCGGCCACGTCGAGGCGGTCATCGAAAAGAGACTCGCGGTGGCAACGCATGCAATCGCAAACGTCGAGACGTTCTTCATGTTGTCCTATTCTTTATGCGCGATATCATAAGAGGCGATGCGCAGATAAGTGTTTCCCGACGCGGACATACACGCGTCGATCAAGCGATCGACTGCACTCCGCGTTAGCCACGCGTGGAACGAATCCGAGCAACGCTGCCGGGGAAGCAGGTTGCGGGTATTCGTGTACGCCGATTAGAGGTGTCTATCCTTTAGCGCGTTTCTATCTATTTTGGGTTCGTCCGGCGACGTAAAAACCACGCGTGTCGAGCGACACGCGTGGTTCGGATTAGGACCGATTTAAGATTCGGAGGGCGAGGTTTGCAGCGGCTCCGATTAGTGGCGGATCATCGTGCTACGGCCGCGGCCGTAGATGTGCAGGACCGAGATCGACGGGCCGACGTTGAAGCTTGCCGTAACGCCCGCGGTGACCGGAACTTGCGTGCGGGTCAGCCCGTAGTTGGAATTGGTCTGGAAGAGACCGACCCACGAAGTGTTGGTAGGGATCGTAACCGTAACGGGGACGGAGGGCACGACGATCGCTTTATGACCGTAGTGATCCCACTCCGGCAATTCGCGCCATAGCATCAGATCGTAGGATCCGTCTTGCCGCGCGAGCATGATGTGATGCATATCCGGCGTCGTTCCGGTAACGGAGTACGAAACCGTTTGCGGTGCGGGCGCGGTGCCCTTATCGGCGAGGAGATGGATTAGGTTGCCGAGCGTGTAGAATTGCGGTTTCGGCGTGCCGTCCACGAAGAGCAGGCCCTTGGCGCCGAACACGGCGTCGGCCGGATCGTCTGTAAGGAACGTGAAGTACGAACGCGGTTCGCCTGCGAGCCAGCGTTCGGCGGAAGTGCGCGGCGTGTAGCGTGAGATCGTGTCGTCGGAGAGCGAGCAGCCACGCAGAGGATTATCGTTGTAGCCGGTCTCGGTCGTGATGATGGGTTTGGTGGCCGACGATAAGCGAATCTTCGCCGTATTCGCGGCGATGCTTACGTACACGATGCTCGTACCCGGGTTCCAATCGCACGTCGCGTTATGAAGTACTGCGAAATTCTCGACGGCATCGAGGGGTCCCACCATCGGGCCGTTGAGGGGGTTCGCGAACGAGGTACCAAAGACGGCGACGTTATTGTTCGCCGGATTACTGCGCACGGTGTTCCAGATGTTCTGCTGATCGAGTTTTATCTGAGCCCAGTTCGGAACCTTGACGTTATCCATTTCGTTGGCACCTTCGACGTAGTCGACATACGGTGCGAACTGCGCTAGAAGTGTCGTTAAATTTGCGGGATCGAAACCTTGCGGCATACCGATGGAATGTTTGATTCCGCTCGCGCCGAGGTCGGAGTAGATGCCGAGCATGAGTTGCGAGGCGGGACCGCTATCGCGAAGATGCCGGATGCCCGACCACTTGAGCCATTGCGTGACGAGTGGCGAATATTTGTGACGAGCGAAGCTCGAATCGACGCCGATCGAATCGACGAACGAATCGGCCCATGCCGGAGATTCCGTGTATACGGTCGGCGTCGTCGCGTCGAGCGGCCGCAGCGACGCGGCACCGGCGGATGACGTCCACAGTAAGCTTGCGATGCAAGCGAGTCCGAGGAGAGAGGTGGCGGGCTTTTTCAAAGTGGCCTTCCTGGCATGAAGAATTAGAGCTCGGATAAGCTCGTTAGCGATGTGTGGTGCGTCGCAGATGCGCTGCTTCGGAAAGGGGGCGAGAGACGAGTGCGGCGCCGCTATTCCGCGAACGGCCGCTTCCTCAACCATAGTGCCGTAGTGGCTATCGTTTTGGTAGATGCGGGAGTCACACCGAGCGCTTTGAAGCGCGCCGCAGGCGGAGTGATGCGGCGCATCCTCGGGAGCGAAAT
>CAXTIY010000117.1:0-9367 GCA_964244215.1 uncultured bacterium | reverse complement strand
ACCGAATCGTTGTGACCGCCGACGGCGGTCGCGACGACGGGCACACCCGCCGCCATCGCTTCGAGCGGCACGATGCCGAACGGCTCGTACCACGCCGCGCACACGACGGCGTCGGCCGAATGGAGAAAGGCGGGGATTTCGGCGCGCAGCATCCGGCCGACGAGCGTCACGCGATCGGCGACGCCGCACTCGAGCGCATGTTGCGAAAGCCGTCGCGCTTCGTCGTCGCTCGCGAGTGCCGCGGGTGCCGGGCCGCCGGCGACGATGAGTTCCACTTCCGGAACGTCGCGCAACGCCGAAATAACGTCGGCCACGCCTTTGCGTTCCACGAGCCGGCTCAACGTGACCGCGCGGAACGGCCGGCGGCGTTCTAACGTAAACGCGTGGCGCGCCGATTCGAAGAAGCCGAGATCGACGCCGCACGGTACGATCTTGAGCCGGCGCGGATCGGCACCGAGCCGGCATAATTCGAAGATCTCGCCGCTCGATGTCGCGATGATGCGATCCGCTTCGCGCACGATGCGCGCTTCATGCGCGATGCGCTCCGCCGGACTCGTATCGGCCGCACCCTGCATGCGCCGTTTCTCGCTGCCCAAAGCGTGAAACGTTTGTACGACCGGAATCTCGAGCGGCTTTGCGGCCGCGAGCGCGGCGTACGCGGACATCCAAAAATGTGCGTGCACGAGATCGGGCGGGTCGCTCGCAAACTCGCCATGCAACCGCCGGGCGAACTCGTCCATGTGCGGCCATAACTCGTCTTTGGGGATGGGACGCGCGGGCCCGGCATCGACGTGCGTTACGATCACGCCCGAAGGCAGCGTCACATGCTCGCGTGCGAGTGCATCGTCTCGGCGCGTATAGACGCGTACGGAGTTTCCCGCGCGCACGAGAGCGGCGGAAAGCTCCGCCACATGGACGTTTTGTCCTCCGGCATCGACGCCCCCAAGAAGCGCGAGCGGGCTCGCATGCTCAGAGACCATGGCAATGTTCATGCGGTCATCTCCGTGGGCGTGGGGTGTTCGAGGCCGAGTTCGTGCAGCGCGCGCACGACGTCGTCCACATCGACGATGCCCGTGCACGGTTGTCCCCCAAACGGACACACGCGCGCACGGCATCCGGCACACGCGATCGCTAAATCGCCGAGCATGACGTACGGCACTGCGTACGGCGCGAAGCGCGCGGGCAAAATCGTCGGGGCGAAAATCGTGACCACGGGCGTACCGACGGCCGAGGCGATATGTATACCCGCCGAATTGCCGACCACGAGCGCCGCTGCGTCGCGGATGACTGCGGCAAATTCGGCATACGTCGTGCGGCCCGCGAGATCGAGCGCTCCCGAGTCGCCCACGACTTCGCGCACGAGCGCGGCTTCGCTCGCGCTGCCGAGCACCACGACGTGGTGACCGTCGCGACGCAGCCGCGCGACGAGCAGCCGAAGCTTATTCGGCGCCCAGGCTCGCGCCGCAACCGTCGCGCCCGGCTGAACCGCGACGTACCGCTGCGGCAACGCCCGGTCGCGTACCGGCAACGTCACGTAGGCTAAACGTCCGTCGTCTGCGGGTGGCAGATGGAAGCCGCGTGCCGCGACGAGCGTCAACGCACGCTGCACCTCATGCACGTCGTCATCGACGCGGACCCGCGTGTCCAGGAGCGAGCCCGGGTAATCGACGCTGATCGCCGCGATTTGCGGCACGCCCGCCAGGCGCAACAAGAGCGCGGTCGGCAACGGGCTTTGATGGAACGATGTGAAGACGAACGCTTCGTGCGGCGCCAAGGCGGAGAACCGCGCGACGTCGGCCGCGATCTGCTCCGGGCGCACGGGCGCGGGCGTTCCTTCGATCCACTCGGCGCGAACGACCTCGACCGCGCTCACGCCGGGCAGTAAGCGGGCCGCTCCCTCCCCCGCCGGTCCGCACACGAGCGTTACGTCGCCGTGCGCGGCAAGCGCGCGTAGCGCGGGCCCGAGCAACGTCACGTCGCCGTTATTGTCTTGACGCACCGCGAGAAAGCGCATCAAGCCGCGCCGCCGAGAATGAGATCGACGGCTCGAGCGAGATCGCGCGCACGGACGGGCGCGGCGGCGATTTCGGCGCGTCGCGTCACGGGTGTCGGCACGATGATCGCTCGCGCGCCGGCCGCCTTCGCCGCCTCGACGTCGCTGCCGATATCGCCGACGACGATGCAATCGGACGTCTCGATTCCCAGAACTTCGGCCGCCGCCGTGATGAGACCGGGCTCCGGTTTGCGGCACGCACAGCCGTCGCTCGCCCGGTGCGGACAAGCTCCGATCGTAGCGAAGGGGCCCGCGAGTTCTTCGAGGCGCGCGTGAAGCGCTGCCAGCGTCGTTGCCGGGAGCGTTCCTTCACCGACCCGCGGCTGATTGGTCACGACGCCCACTTCGATGCCCGCGGCACGGAGCCGCTCGAGTGCGGCGCGCGCGCCGCGAACGAGCCGCAATCTTTGCGGCTCGCGCAGTTCCGGATCGTCGACCACGAGCGTTCCGTCTCGATCGAAGAGCACGGCCGCCGGCAGCGGGTGCGTGCGCCGCAACCGCGCGCGCAACCCGAACGCGCCGCGCAGGCGATGGTATACGGCCGCGAACGGGATGGCCGCGCTCGTCAAAAGCATCGCGCGAATTTCCGCTGCGTCGCGGGGCCCGGGGGCAATGCGCTTCCAGGCGAAGCGCGCCGTCGCCGCGGTCCACGCCGCGGTGAAACCGGCGGCCGCGACCGCAAACGCGACCGTTGCGGCATGCTGTCGAAAGGAACCGCGAGCGGCGCCCGCGCGCTCGTACCAATCGCTGCCGTGTAGCGCGGCCATCAGCGCGTCGTCGGCGTTGCCCGCTTGCAGGCGAACGCTGATCCATGCGTCTGCCGGACGGACGGGGTGCGCGACGCGACGCCGTCCGAGCGCGATCGTATGGCCGCGGGCGATCAGCCGCAGCCCGAGTTCGGCGTCTTCGCGATACGCGCGCGGGAAGCGTTCGTCGAAACCGCGCACGGCCACGAGCGCCGCCCGGCGATACGCGCAGTCGGCCGTGATCCAGCGCGCAGCTTCGAGCCCGCGCACGTTTCGTTCCCAGTCGGTCGGCTCCCGATACGTCGGCAGCGGAACGCTCACGCGGCCTTGGCTGCCGGCGCACGCGTCGTCGCATGCGGCGCAATCGAGCGCGAGGTCGCGCCGCCAGTTCGCGTCCACGACGACGTCGTCGTCGAGAAAGGCGATCCACGGGGCCTTGGCTCGCGCGAGTCCGCGGTTGCGAGCCGCGGCGGGTCCCGCCGCCGCACCGCGCACGATCGCGATGCGCGAGCCTAGTTCGCCGAAATCGCTGCCGATTACGAGCGGCGCCGAATGGTCGCGCCGGTCATCGACGATGAGGAGACGCTCCGGTAGGGGCCCCGCGGCACTCGCAAGCGATCGCAAGAGCGTAGCGAGCGATGGCCGCCCGATCGTCGGAATTACGATGTCGTACGCGAACTCGCCCTGGCGCATTACGCCGTGACGAGTAACGGCCGCCGCGCGAGCAGATACGGGCCGATGGCGAGCGCGTCGACGGGGGTCGAGCCGAAGAGTTCGAGCGCATCGCGCGGGTCGTCGACCATCGGCCGGCCTGCGGTATTGAGGCTCGTGTTCACGAGTACGGGCAAGCCCGTGCGCCGTTCGAAGGCGCGCAAAACCGCCGCCATGAGCGGTTCTTCCGCCGCATCGACCGTTTGTACGCGCGCCGTTCCGTCGACGTGCGTGACCGTCGGCAAACGCTCGCGCCACGCGTCGCGCACGCGGTGTGTGAAAAGCATATACGGGCTCGGGAGCGGGCCCTCGAAAATATCGGCCGCGCGTTCCGCGAGAACCATCGGCGCCACCGGCCGAAACTGTTCGCGGCCTTTCACGTCGTTGAGCCGCCGCAAATTGTCGAAGCCGGGGTGGGCGAGCAAACTCCGATGACCGAGCGCCCTCGGTCCGAACTCGCTCGGCCCTTGAAACCAAGCCACGAGCCCGTTTTCCGCCAGCACCAGGGCGACGGCTTCGGCCAGATCGTCCGGTTCCGTATACGCGAGGTTCGCGACGTCGAGTCGTGCGCGCACGCCCGCGTCGTCCCACGAACGGCCGAGTGCGGCGCTGCGCATCGGCTGCGTAATATCGCCCGCTTCGTGCGCGACGTAGAGCGCCGCGCCGAGCGCCGTTCCCGCATCGCCCGCAGCGGGCTGCACCCAAACGCTTCGAAACGGCCCGCGTTCCGCAAGATACGTATTCGCCACGCAATTGAGTGCGACGCCGCCGGCGAAGGTGAGGTCGCGTTCGCCCGTCCGTTCGTGCAACGCAAAGGCGATGTCGACCAAGATCTCTTGCAAGCGATGTTGCACGCTCGCGGCGAGATCCGCGTGATCCTGCGAAAAACTTCCATCTTCGGCGGAACGGGGTGCGCAGAATTGTGCGTAATCGAGCGGCGGCGCGACGAAACCGAGGCCGTCCGCGTACATCTGCTCGCGCAACTGCGCGGCGAAGCGTGGCTCGCCGTACGCCGCCATGCCCATCACTTTGTATTCGTCCGACGAGCGGTGAAAGCCGAGATGCACCGTGAGATCTTCGTACCGCAGCCCGAGCGAATGCGGCAACGGAACCGTGGCGAGCGTTTCGAGGGCGCCGTCGCGCACGTGACCGGCGAGAAATGCGCTGCGCTCTCCGCGGCCGTCGATTGCGAGCGTGGCACTCGAACGAAGCGGCGCGCACAAATAAGCGGAAGCGGCGTGCGCGACGTGATGCGGTACGTAGCGTACTTTTGCATCATCGAACGTGCCGAATAGCGAGCGCAAAAAATTCGGCAGACGCTTTACGTAATACGAACGTAAGCCTTCATAGTCGTTCGCGATGAGATCGTCGCCCGTGCGCGCGAGACTCGGATCGTACGAATAGGCGACGGCGTCGAGATCGTCGGGCCCGAGGCCCGCCCGTTCGAGACACCATGCGATGGCGTGCTCCGGTAATTCCCATGTAGAAAACGGCACGCACGCTTTGCCGTGCTTGCGACGATTGAAGCGTTCCTCTTCGGCTGCGGCTACGATCTTGCCGTCTACGACGAGAGCCGCTGCGGAATCGTGAAAAACCGCATTGATACCGAGAACACGCATGTTCGCCGCATTTCCGAGCGAGAACCGCCGAAACACGCTCGCCTGTCCATCCTAACAGGGGGCCGACATTCGTTCGAACCGCTGCGACGGCGCATAGGAATCGTCGTCTTCGTTCGTAACCGAGCGACCGGGTCTACGAAGTAACGCACGCGCTCACGAAGAGAACCGAGGGAGAGTCATCTTGCAAGTTTCCGATATTCCGAGCGCCACGCAAACGGTTCCGCAGGCGCTGGCGCGCGTTATCGTTACCGGCGGCAATTCCGGACTCGGCCGAGCCGCAGTCGACGCGATCCGCGCCGTGGGCGGCTCGGCCGTCTCGTTTGATTTACAAACCTCGGGCCGCTCGCCCGATGAAGTGGTGGTCGACGTTTCCGACCGCGCCGCGGTCGAGCGCGCCGTGCACGCCGTCGCACGCGAGTTCGGTTCGCTTACTGCCGTCGTGACGGCCGCAGGCGTCGATGCGTGCGGTCCGTTCGCAGACGTTTCGGGCGATGCGTGGGAACGCGTCATCGGGGTCAATCTGCTCGGAACGGCATCGATCGTGCGCGCCGCGCTACCGTATCTCGAACGCAGCGGAGGCCGCGTCGTAACCATCGCATCGACGCTCGGGCTCAAAGCCGTTTCCGATGCGACCGCTTATTGCGCGAGTAAGTTCGCCGTCATCGGCTTCACGCGTTCGCTCGCGGTCGAACTCAAGAATCGCGTGGGCGTAACGTGCCTGATCCCAGGCGGCATGCATACGAACTTCTTCGAAGGCCGCACGGAGCAGTATCGGCCGCCGGCGGATTGGAAGGCCAATCAACCCGCCGACGTCGCTCGCGCGGTCGTATTCGCTCTTTCGCAGCCGCCCGGGTGCGAAGTGCGCGAACTCGTGATCTGTCCTTCGGGCGAAGACTCTTGGCCGTAGGCTATGCCGGGTAGGAACGTCCCAACAGCACCATACGTACGGAGAGGAACCGCCGCATGAATCCACGGGAAGCAACGCCGGATCCGCGCGACCAAGATACGCATGCCGCGCAGACGATGGACCCCGAATCCGGCGTGTCCGACGATCCGCGCGTCGACCCGACGCCGGACAACCGTCAGAGCGATACGGACGGCGCGACGCGCGACGCGTAAGCCGTTCTAGTAGCGCGGCGTCGGGCCCATGCTGACGCCGGGGGAGGGACTCGTTTCGATCGCGGTCGGGCGAACGTTTTGACTGCTGCGGCCTACGACGACGGCCGCGACGACGCCGATGAGTACGATGATACCGAGTATCACCGCATAGCGAAGTACGGGCACGTCGGTTTTCTGTCCGGTGGGATCGTCATTTCTCTTCATACTCGCCCAGAGTATTCGCCGGAGGTCGAGCGCGTCAAACGCTTCGGGCGCGGGTACGACGGGCGCCATGAGTGCAAGCGATCGAATCGAGCCCGGCCGGCCCAAGGCCGCAGACGTTCATCAGAACGCGAATGCGGGTGACTCCACCATGGAAGACGATCTGACCGAAGAGCGGCAGCCGACCCCGGAGCAAAAGACCGATACTTCGGACGATATCGCACTCGATCCATAGCTCTCGCGGGTTGTGATTCGAGGCTTCCGCAGGGCGACTCCGTATCACAAATCCCGTGAAAGCCACCGTTTACTATGCTGCGGGCGACGTGCGTGTCGAAACCGTCGCCGATCCGTCTATTCGACTGCCGACCGACGCGATCGTACGCGTGACGCACGCCTGCGTCTGCGGTTCCGACCTCTGGTTTTACCGCGGCGAAGCGAAGTGGGAAAGCGGCTGGCGTACCGGGCACGAGTTCATGGGCGTGGTCGAAGCGGTCGGCACGAGCGTTACTTCGGTGAAGGTCGGCGACCGCGTGTTAGCGCCTTTTGCGTACTCCGACGGGACGTGCGAATTCTGCCTCAAGAATTTGCAAACGTCGTGCGTCCATGGCGATTTTTGGGGCGGTTCGCACGATGACGGGGGCCAAGGCGAAGCGGTCCGGTGTCCGCTCGCCGACGGAACGCTGGTTAAGATTCCCGATAACGCCGCAAACGATGCTCGGTTGTTGGCAGCGATCCTGCCGCTGACGGACGTGATGGGTACGGGCCATCACGCGGCATTGTCCGCCGGCGTGAAGCCCGGCATGACGGTAGCCGTCATCGGCGACGGCGCGGTCGGATTGTGCGGAGTGCTCGCTGCGAAGCGGCTCGGCGCGGAACGCATCATCGCGTTCGGTCGGCACGAGTCGCGCCTTACGATCGCCAAACGCTTCGGCGCGACCGACGTCGTAAGCGAACGCGGCGACGAAGCCGTCGCGAAGGTTATCGAGATGACGGGCGGCGGCCCCGAAGCCGTGCTCGAGTGCGTCGGTAATGAAGGTTCGATGCAGATGGCGACCGGCATGGCTCGGCCGGGTGCCACGGTCGGCTTCGTCGGCGTTCCGTATGGTGCCGATAAAGGGCTCAATCTCAAACGCATGTTCGGCGAAAACGTCGCACTACGCGGTGGCGTCGCGCCCGTGCGCGCCTACATTCCCGAATTGCTCGCCGACGTGCTCGCGGGTAAACTCGATCCCTCGCCCGTGTTCGATCTCTCGGTCGATCTCGACGGCGTGCCGGCGGGGTATGCGGCAATGGACGAGCGTCGCGCGATCAAGGTGATGGTAACGTTTTAGCGATGTGCACGCGGCGCTCGCGCCTCTTCGCGCTCGTCCTAACGCTCGCGTCGCTGATCGCGGGATTCACGGGTTGCACGCGCGTCGCGTCGACCTCAACCGGCAGCGCGACGCCGGGCCCCAATGCCTGGACGCGCCATGGATTGCTGCGGATCGTGAATCTCTCGGAGCCGGATTCGCTCAATCCCGTCGTCGGCAACTTCCAGATCGATACGGATCTCGCCGAGTTGTGGGGCGGCATGCTCTTCAACTGGAGCGACCGCAACGTACTCGTGCCGGAGCTTGCGACCGTCGAACCGACCGAAGAGAACGGCGGCATCAGCCGCGACGGTAAGACGATCGTCTATCATCTTCGCGAGCACGTGAGGTTCAGCGACGGCAAACCATTCACGGCGGACGACGTGATCTTTACGTGGCACGCGGTGATGAACAAGAATAACAACATACCGAGTACGGTCGGCTACGATTTGATCACCGGAATCGATAAGCGCAGCGCCTTTACGATAGCCGTGCACCTCAAGACGCGGTACGCGCCGTTCGTGGCGACGTTTTTCGCACCCTCCGGCACTTGCTATCCGATCTTGCCGCAGCACTTGCTCGCTAAGTTTGCAAACATCAACCAGGTTCCATTCAACAGTCAACCCGTCGGAACGGGGCCTTTTACGGTCGAACATTGGCAACGCGGCAACAAGATCGTCTTTCATGCGAATCCGCACTATTGGCGCGGCCGCCCGAAGCTCGATCAAATCTGGTACACGCCCATACCGAACGAGAATACGATCGTGACGCTCTTACAGTCGCATCAGGCCGACCTAGAGTTTTACGGCTCGCCGACGAACTACGCGCAACTCTCGCACATTGCCGGGACGACCGTGCGTTTGACGCCGTTCACGCAGTATGGGCAGTTGGCTCTTAATTCTAAATCGCTGCCACTCGCGGACGTCGACGTGCGTCGCGCGCTCTGGTACGCAATCGACATCCCCGGACTCATTCGTGAGGTGACGCACGGCGTCAATACGCCCGGCTATACCGACCAGCCGGAATTTCTTTGGGCGTACAATGCGAACGTGTCGCACTATGCGTTCGACCCGCAGAAGGCGCGGGCGTTACTCGATGGCGCCGGTTGGAAAACCGGTTCCGACGGCATACGTTCGAAAAACGGAAAGCGATTGTCGCTCGTCATAGCGACGCCGACCGGAAACTCCGTAGCGGACGCAACGACCGTGGTCGTGCAGCGCGACTGGCACGACATCGGCGTCGAAGCGCAAGTAAAAAGCTATGTGACGTCGCTATTCTTCGCGTCGTTCGGAGGCGGCGGCATCGTCCAAACCGGTAAGTTCGACGTTGCGTTCTATACCTGGGTCAACGGAACCGATCCCGACGATTCGGTTCTCTGGATGTGCGATCAGATTCCGTCGCCCGGGCACGCGGGGCAAAACGTTTACCACTTCTGCGATCCGGAGCTCGATCGTCAGGAACGCATCGCGCTCGCAAGTTACGAGCGGCCGGTCCGCAAAAAAGCCTACGGCGAGATTCAACGCATCCTGGCCGACCGCGTTCCGGCCATAATCCCGTGGTATTACCGCC
>CAXTIY010000116.1:0-9385 GCA_964244215.1 uncultured bacterium | reverse complement strand
GAGATCCCGCACGACTTCTCGCCCGCCTTCGTGCGTTACGCGCTCGAGCAATCGCTGCGTCGCTTGCGCACGGACGTGATCGACATCTATTCGATTCACAACGCGCACTTAAGCGAAATAGAGAACGACGAACTCTTCGCACTCTTGGAAGCGTTCAAGAGCGAAGGCAAGATTCGCACGTACGGCGTCGCACTCGGACCCGCGATCGGCTGGCTCGTGGAAGGCGTCGAAGCGGCTCGCAAACGCAACGTGAGTAACGTTCAGATGATTTGGAATATGCTCGAACAATTTCCGGGCAACGAAATGCTCGCCGCCGCGAACGACGCGAACGCCATAACCGGTTATCAGATTCGCGTACCGCACTCGAGCGGTATGCTCGAAGGGCGTTACACCCTGGAAACGACGTTCGCTCCCAAAGATCATCGTAGCCACCGCCCGCGCGCGTGGCTCATCAACGGCGTGCAGAAGATCGAGACGCTGCGCTTTCTCGAACGCGATGGCCGCACGCTCGGGCAGGCGGCGATCAATTGGCTGCTCGCGGAACCCCGCGTCATGTCGGTGCTGCCAAATATCTACGATCGCGAACAGCTCGTCGAATTCGCGACGGCCCCCGATGCCGCGCCGCTCACACCGGACGAACTCGCTCGCATCGCCGAACTCGCAAAAACGAATTTCGGCGTCGAAGAACCGCCCGGCAAGTATAAGGGAACGATGTCGTTCGATGCCGTGCCCGAACGCACGGGCGAGCCCGCAAGCGTTTAGGCGGCACGATGCAAGCTATTCTTACCGCAGAAGCGCCCGCCCCGATCGGACCATACAACCAGGCCATCCGCGCGGGCGACTTCTTATTCTGTAGCGGACAGATTCCGCTCGATCCGGCGACGGGCGAGCTCGGCGGTGGCGGCGACGTGGCGCTGGAAACCAAGCAAGTGATGGCCAACGTGAACGCCGTCCTTGCGGCGGGCGGTGCGACCTTCGCACACGTCGTGAAGACGACGATCTATCTCGTCGATATGAACGACTTCGCAAAAGTCAACGAGGTCTACGGCGCGTCATTCGGGCCGGGCCCCGCGCCCGCGCGCTCCACGGTCGCCGTCGCGGCCTTGCCGCGCGGCGTGCGCGTCGAAATCGAAGTTATCGCGCACGTTCCCTAACCGCGAACAACCCGCAAGCCTCTGCGGCCCAGGTCGTTGCGAGCGACTTTCACGAACTTGCGTGCGATGGCAGCCGCAATCGAGACCTTTACCCTAGGCGTCGAAGAAGAATATCAAATCGTCGACGCCGCGACGCGCAAACTCACCGATCGCGGGGGGCTGCTGTTACCCGTGGCCGAGAAGGCGCTCGGGGACGACGTCCAACCGGAATTGCAAAGCTCGATGATCGAGATCGCTACGCCCGTGTGCGCGACGCTCGCGGACGTGCGACGCGAACTCGAGCACGCGCGGCGCAACGTAATCGACGCCGCGCGTAAGAACGAAAGCCGCATCGCGGCCGCCGGAACGCACCCGAGCTCGGCTTGGAGCGATCAATCGATCACGCCGAAAGAACGGTATCGTAAACTCGCGACGGATTTCGGCCAACTCGCGCACGAGACGGTGATTTTCGGCTGCCACGTGCACGTCGGTCTCGAGGATCGCGAGGTGTCGCTCGACGTGCTCAACCGCGTCCGCTCGCGCCTCGCTCCGCTCCTCGCGCTCACGGCGAATTCGCCGTATTGGCTCGGCGAAGATAGCGACTATGCGAGCTTTCGAACGCTCGTGTGGTCGCGCTGGCCGATGTCCGGGCCGCCGCTCGCTTTCGACTCGAAGGACGAATACGACGAACTCATCGCGCGTTTAATCGCCGCGGGCATCATCGAAGATGAAACGAAAATTTATTGGGATCTCCGGCCTTCCGGACGTTTCCCGACGCTGGAGTTTCGCGTCTCCGACGTTTGCATGACGATCGACGAAGCGGTCATGTTGGCGGGGCTCGTTCGAGCGCTCGCGCGCACCGCGTATCTTGCTGGGCAGCATAGCGAAGCGATCGCGCCGGTGCGCCACGAAGTCGTTCGCGCCGCGCATTGGCAAGCGGCGCGTTATGGGCTCGGTGGCGAGCTTATCGACGTTCACACCGGAGGCCGCGTCCCGGCGCCGGAGTTCGTCGAAACGTTTCTTTCGGATTTGCGCGACGCGCTCGACGAAGCGGGCGATTATGATGAAATCGCCTCGCTCGTTCGCGCGACGTTACGGCGCGGGAACGGAGCTACACGGCAACGCGAGGTGTTCGCTCGCACGGGCAGCTTGGACGACGTGGTGGATTACATCGTCGAGCAGACGGAATCGTAAGCGACGCTACGGCGCCGTGCGTTGCGATACGGCGAGATTCACCTCTTGCGAGATCGTGTCGTCGAAGATGCCGTCAACGAAGTCGACCACGAAGACGTTCGAGCGCCGCACTCGAAGGCGAAGCATCATGTATGAGGTGACGTACGTAACGACACGCATCGCCCGTATCGGTGCCGACGATCGCGATTCCGCAAAGCGCCGCTTCGCGGCTTACGTCCTCTACGACGAGCTAACGTATCTCGAATCCGACGTACAACTGAGTTTCGGCGACGACGCGGAGCTAACGCCGCTCTTCGGTGAAGCCCCGACCGCAGGTTCGCGCAGCGAACTACGCGCCTGGCTCGCGCGACGCGAAGAAACTTCCGAAGCTTTCGAACCGAGCGTTTACGAAGATCCCTCTCGTAACGTCGATACCTATCTACGGCTCCTCGCGACGAACGATCCGTGGCGACTCGAAGGGCACGGCAGTCTCGGCCGAACGCTGAGTGCCGTGCCGCAGCTCGCAGAATTACAGACCTTCGACCGCCGTATCGCGTATCGCTTCGATGCGACGCAATATCTCGATTATTTGCGACTCGACAACATTACGGCGCTCGACCCGCTACGGCCGCAGGAGAGTTTAAGTGTCGAGAGTCTTATCGACGTGTCGGCCTTACACGACGAGGCGTTACGGCAGATCGCTTCGTCGTACGAGACGATCGTTCGCGAACGCCGGCTGACGGCACGTTTCTGCGGAGGTACGCACGTGGACGAGGCCTTTACCGTGACGTTCGAGCCCGCCGAGTGGGGCCGTTACGTCGCCCATCGACGCGCGCAACCCGAGCGCTTCCTCCCAGGCCCCGGTTGGCGTTCCGCCTTCGAGACGTACGGCGACTCGGGCTAACGCGAGCCGCCGTCACGAAAGCCGAACGACGCTTACGGGTGCGTCATGTCCTTGAGTACGACGAATTTATCGAAGTCTTCGGCACTTACGTGGCCGAGGTCGATCGCGGCTTCTTTGAGGGTCGATCGCTTCTTATGCGCGACCTTCGCGATTTCGGCCGCCTTATCGTAGCCGATCTTCGGCGTGAGCGCCGTAACGTTCATCAGCGAACTATTGACGTAGTTCGCAATCTTGTCTTCGTTTGCGATGAGACCCTCGATGCAGTGCACGCGAAACATCGTGCATGCGTCGCGGAGCAACGTCGTCGAATGCAAGAAATTGTAGATCATCACCGGGTTGAAGACGTTGAGTTCGAAGTTACCCTGCGATGCGCCGAACGAGATCGCGGTATCGTTTCCGTATACTTGAACGACGACCATCGTCACCGCTTCGCACTGCGTCGGATTAATTTTTCCCGGCATGATCGAGCTACCCGGCTCGTTCTCGGGCAACGACAATTCGCCGATGCCGGCACGTGGACCCGATCCGAGCCAGCGAATATCGTTCGCAATCTTCATCAGCGCCGCGCCCAGTTGTTTGAGCGCCCCCGAGGCGAAGACGAAGTCGTCGTGCGACGCGAGTGCCGTAAATTTATTGGGATGCGAACGGAACGGAAGACCGGTTAATTCGGCAATCTTGGTTGCAGCGCGATCGGCGAACTCGGGATGCGCGTTCAAACCCGTTCCGACGGCCGTTCCGCCGATCGCTAAATCGTAGATATGTGCGAGCGACTCTTCGATCGCGACTACGGCGCGGTCGAGCTGCGTCACGTAACCCGAAAACTCTTGGCCGAGCGTCAGCGGCGTCGCATCTTGCAAATGCGTTCGGCCGACTTTGACGATCTCGGACCATTGCTTCGCTTTCGCGTCCAGCGCTTCGCGTAGCGCCTTCACCGCGGGCACCATCTCGACGATCGCTTCGGCCGCCGCCATGTGCATCGCCGTCGGAAACGTGTCGTTCGACGATTGCGACATGTTGACGTGGTCGTTGGGATGGACGGGTTTCTTCGATCCCATTTCGCCGCCCGCGAGTTCGATCGCGCGATTCGAGATAACCTCGTTGACATTCATGTTCGTCTGCGTTCCGGAGCCCGTCTGCCAAACGCGTAATGGGAAATGCGCGTGCAGGTCGCCCGCGATGACTTCGTCTGCGGCACGCGCGATTAGGTCGCTGCGTTCGGCGTCGAGCTTGCCGAGATCGCGATTAACGAGCGCCGCCGCTTTCTTAAGAATCGCCATCGCGCGCACGACTTGACGCGGCATGACGTCGCGCGGCGTGGTGCCGTCACCGATGTCGAAGTTGACGAGCGATCGCGCCGCTTGCGCACCGTAATAACGGTCGACGGGAACTTGTATCGCCCCCATCGAGTCGGTTTCGGTACGTGTTGGAGCCGCTTGGGACGGAAGTAGCGTTGCCATAGCAACGGCGATTTCCCGGTCCGGTTAAACGATTCCACCCGGACCGCCGACGCCTTAGCAAGGGGGCCGGCTATTGTAACGATTTGGTTTGGAGCGCCCGGGCGAGTGAAATATCAAAGGCCAGCATTTCTGAAGCGGGAAGGGGCAAACGGTGAGATACGCGTTCCTTAGCGCGGTACTCGTAACGTTAATCGGCGGATTCGCACCGATCGCCGTGCCCGCGGCCGGCGACGAATCGCCTGTGCCGACCGACTCCGCTTCGACGGCGCCGTCGGCGGAGGCAGCGCCCGCAGCGTCCGCGAGCGATACCGCATCCCCGGCCCCGCAAGTCGACGACACCCTCGCTTCCGCTCGCGCGAAGGAGTGGCTGGCGCGGCTACAGCGCGGGCAACTCGATCGCGCGCAGATGACGGCAGACCTAAGCGCGGGCTTGCAAGCCGCAACGGTGCAGGCACTAGCGAAGCAGATTCCGCTCGGCACGCCGCAGCGCATCGTGTTGCGCACGCGTAAGCAAATCGCCGGTATTACGACGTGGGTATTCCGTGTTAGCTGGCCGGATCAAGTGCTCGACTATACGTTCGGAATCGAAAACGTAACGGGAAAAATCTCGGCCCTCTACCTGCGGCCCGACGCCCCGGCGTGACTTCGGCGCCGCTCGTTTACGGCGCGTATACGCAAGAGGAACTCGACGCCCAGTACGATACGGCGTTATCCGCGCGGGAAGACGTCGCGCGTTACCTCGAACGGTTCGCCGCCTTAAGCACGATCGCACGAGCCGAATTTCCGCCGCGCACCGTCGCTTACGGTAAGCATCCGCGCGAAGTACTCGATCTGTTTCCGGCGACGCAGCCGCGGGCGCCACTCGTCCTATGGATCCATGGCGGCTACTGGCGTCGCTTATCGAAAGACGAAAGCTCCTATCTCGTGCCGCCGCTCATGCGCGCGGGGATAGCGGTCGCGATCCCGAGTTATCCCCTAGCGCCGGAAGCTTCGCTCGATGAGATCGTCCGGGCGGTTCACGCGGCATACGAGGCAACCGTCGCGAATGCGAGCCGCCTCAAAGCAGATCCGCAGCGCGTCTTCGTCGCAGGGCATTCGGTCGGAGCACAACTCGCAGGCACGCTCGCGGCGTCATTCGCCGTCAGCGGCGTCGCTTGCGTCTCGGGATTGTACGATCTCGAACCCGTGCGCCGCAGTAAGATCAACGAGACGATCGCGATGGATGTGGCTCAAGCTCGACGGCATTCGCCGCTACATCGTCTTCCGCACGAACCCGGTAGGCTGCTGCTGACGACGGGCGAGCGCGAACAAGACGAGTTCCATCGTCAACAGCGAGCCTACGCGCACGCGTGGCGCGAAGCGGGCGGCACCGTGCGCGAAATCGCTGCTCCCGAGCACGACCACTTCTCGATCGTACTGGAGCTCGCGGACGAACGAACGCCGCTCGCTCGCGCGCTACGCGATTTCGTTTTAGACAGCGCCTAAGAGGCGGTGAGGGGAGCGGCATAGGCCGACTCGATGAGCGCGCGATATTTAATTTCCACGACCCGCCGCTTTATCTTCATCGTCGGCGAAAGCTCACCGTCTTCAATCGTGAGGTCTCTAGAAAGTAACGCCACGCGCCGAATGCGCTCGAAGCTTGCGAGGTCGGCCGTCTTCTCGATCACTTCACGCTCGATCAGTCGCGCAACGTCGCTACGCACCGATAACGCTTCGCTCGTGACGCCGGGACCCAGTCCCAATTCCTGTCGCACGAGTTCGTAATTCGGGCAGACGAGTGCCACGGGATACGGATGCCCGTCGCCGATGACGAAACATTGGCCGATGTAGACCGAACGCTTGAGCGCCGATTCGACACGGCCCGGCGCAACGTACTTTCCCGCGGATGTTTTAATGAGCTCCTTTTTCCGATCGGTAATGTATAAATAGCCGTCGCGATCGAGTTCGCCGACGTCGCCCGTTTTGAACCACCCGTCCGGCGTGAACGGCTGCTCGGAGGCACAACGATAATAGCCCTTCATCACGCTCGGTCCTCGAGCGAGGATCTCGCCGTCTTCCGCTATCTCGATTTCGACGCCGGGAATCGCTTTACCGACGCTTCCATAGCGAATCGAATCTAAGCGGTTAACGCTCAAGACGGGTGAGGTCTCGGTCAAGCCGTAGCCTTCGAGAATGGGCAAGCCCATGCCGGCGAACGTTAGCGCGATATCGCGATGCAGCGGCGCGCTGCCGCAAGTAAGCATCACGATTCGGTCGAGTCCGGCCGCGGGCTTGATCTTCGAGAGAACGAGGCGCTGCGCGATCGCGTATTGCAGCGATAACGTGCCCACGGGTTTGTGCTCGAATGCCGCAGAGACGTAATCGCGCCCCACACCCAGCGCCCAAGGCACGAGACGCGCGCGCACGCCGCCCGCGGCTGCCGCTTTGCTCGCGATACCGGCTAACATTCGTTCGAACATGCGCGGCACGAACGCGATCATTTTGGGCCGTACCGATTTAATATCTTCCAGGAAATACTCCGGAGCCGAGATGTAGATGTCGGCTTCGAATAGCAGATAACTGAAAACGTTATTGTGCTCGTAGATGTGCGCGAAGGGCAACACCGATAGAACGGGATCGCCTTGCGCGCTGAGGTTCTCGCGCAGCGTACAACTCGAGGCGGCTCGTGCGTTCGCGATCAAGTTGCTATGCAGCAACATCACGCCTTTGGGTTCGCCCGTCGTTCCCGACGTGTAGATGAGCACCGCGAGATCTTCGGGCAGCACGCTCGCGGTCAGCGAAGCGAACAGTTCCGGCGCGGCCGCGGCGATTGCGGCTCCCGCAGCTTCGAAGGGGCCGAGCGAATCCGGGTCGCTTCCTGCGAAGTGCACGATGCGCGGCGCCGACGGGCAGCCCGCGCGTAAGCGCTGCGCCCGTTCCGGCGTTTCGACGAAAGCCAGCTTCGCTTCGCTATCGGCAAAGATGAATTCGATCTGATCGAGTGCCAGCGTCGCGAAGATCGGAACGGCGACGCACCCCGCGAAATGTATGCCGAAGTCTGCCGCGAGCCAATCGACACTATTGTTCGCGATCAGTACCACCCGGTCGCCGCGTTTCGCGCCCGCCCCGTGCAAGGCGCAAGCGATGGCTCGCGCGCGTTCGAGCATCGCGCCGGATGACGTGTAGCGCCATTGCGGCGCTCCGAGTCGCTCGGCGAAAGCGTGTTCGCGCGGTCGCGCGAGCGCCGTCTCGATCAATTGTGAAAGATGCATCGCCGCCCTTTGAACATCGTAACCGCTTTCGCTACGCTTCTTTCGAAAAATCCTATCTCGGCGCTTTGCATGAAAGAACTTCGCCTTCCGTCCGATGAAGCGAGTACGCCAAGCGCTTTCCGTAGTGCTCGGCGACCCGAATTGACGAGGCATCAAGAAACCACTCACTCGAGCCATATGCGCGACGGCGGCTCTCACGGGCATACTCGCGCCTGGAAGCGCTCGCGGGCGACGGCTCCAACATGCCGGTCAAGCCCGGCTTCATACATCGGAGCGCTCCCAGCTTCGGATATCGCGTCGACTTGAGCAGCTCGTTACGACCTATCACCAAGTGCATTTGCGCACCGAACACGTCGGTATGCCGGTCAGAATCCGCGCACGAATACGGCGGTCCTTTTTGGCGGAACGAAATCGA
The DNA here is from genome assembly GCA_964244215.1 of uncultured bacterium. Taxonomy (GTDB): domain Bacteria; phylum Vulcanimicrobiota; class Vulcanimicrobiia; order Vulcanimicrobiales; family Vulcanimicrobiaceae; genus CAXTIY01. Next base: position 1,052 of record CAXTIY010000116.1, on the reverse strand, counting down.
CGTCGATCAAGCACGGTTTCTGCATCGGCACGCCCGCGATGTTTCCGCTCTAAAAATATATTGCGATCGGCACCGCGCGCGCACAGGTGAGCCGCCCGCACGCTGCATAAGGCATTGCGCGTGACCGTTTTGGAGAAGATTCGATGGTAGAGAGTCAGCCTCGCTCGGCGTCGTTCGTACGCGCGGAGACCCGCGACGGCGTGCGCGTACTCGCCCTGAACAACCCGCCCGTCAACGCGCTATCGTTCGCCGTATCGGGCGAACTCGTCGCGCAGATCGAGGCGGCCGAGGGCGATGCCGGGGTGATCGCGATCGTGATCGCGGGTTCGAACGGAATCTTTAGCGGCGGCGCCGACATCAACGATTTTCTGACCGTGCCGAGTGCCGATGCCAAAAGCGTGCGCGACGTCGTGGCGGCGATCGAACGAAGCGATAAAACCTATGTCGCGGCGATCGACGGGAACGCCCTCGGTGGCGGTCTCGAAACGGCTCTCGCTTGCGATTATCGCCTCGCGACGGCCGCCGCCAAAGTCGGACTGCCCGAAATCTTGCTCGGGCTTATTCCGGGCGCGGGCGGTACGCAGCGACTTCCACGCTTGCTCGCGACGAAAAATCCGTACAATTACGGCGGCGTGCAGATGGCGCTGCAATTCATGCTCGAGGGCAAACCGAAAGCCGCGAAGGCCGCGAAGGGCATGGGCATTATCGACGAGATCGTAGAAGGCGAGATCGTCGCGAGCGCGGTCGCGTTCGCCAAAGCGAAGGCGGGAACGAAGAACCGTATCAGCGCTTTAAAAATTTCCGTACCGCCCCCGATGGTTGCGCTCGCGCATGGCATGGTTCCCGCCGAAGACAAGGGCGGCTACGCGGCCCACCGCCTCATCGATGCGATCGAAGCGGCCTCCGATCTCGAATTCAAATTCGGTATCGCCCGCGAGGCGCGTCTTTTCGAAGAGCTAATCTCTAGCGCACCCGCCCAAGCCGCGATCCATCTCTTCTTCGCGGAACGAGAACTCGGACGGATTCCCGGTCTCGCCACGGATAAGAGCGCG
>CAXTIY010000115.1:0-9388 GCA_964244215.1 uncultured bacterium | reverse complement strand
AGCGTTGCAGCAGCCGGGTCCCTTCATATGCGACGTAAAGCTCGAAACGGATGCCGCTCTCTGGCCGAAAAGCTCGGCCATTCCATTGCCGAACGGTTCGATGATGTCCATGCCGCTCGAAGATATGTCGCCATTATTGTCGCGCGACGAATTACGCTCGAATATGCTCGTTTCGCTAGACCCGGCTTCCGAACGAGCGGACGAGCTGCTCGGAGCCGGACGAGCTTAGCGTCCCGTTTCGCCTCAGAAGCCGCTAAAAAGCTTTAGAACGGGATTCTCCAGCTTGTAGACGTCGCTCATTTTCGTCGCGATTTCATGCTCGTACGAGTAGGAGATGATCAGCACCGGCTCCGTACGGAGCGCGACGGCAGAGGGTGGAATGACGGGCACGGTGCGGATCGTTTTGTTCCAATAATTAGCGTTCGCATCGACGAATGCTACGACATTGAGAGAGCGGAAGCTCTCGCTTTCGAGCAGATGCAGCGCTAAGGTTCCGGTCCCCCATATTATTATCGGCGTCCGGTCATCGATCTGCCGCCGAACGCCGTCGCACAAGCGGTCTTCGAGCCGTTTCGAAGCAACCGTGTATCGCCGAACCGCATCCGGGCCTTCGAGATCGCGTTCCAACCGCACGCCGGCTTCGGCAAAACGAAAGATCGCGTTTAAACCCGGCTCGGATAATGCGCCCAGCTTGTGCACCGATTCCCACGAATCGAAGAGTTCGAAACCGGCCTGTCCGAGTAGCGCTCTTAACGTCGTCAGAGTGAAAAAATTGATGTGCTCCAGGCTAAAATGCTGGAACGGCGATTCGAGATAGTCGGCAAAGCGCCGCGCGTCGGGAACGCCGAACCAGAATACGCCGGTTGGCGAGAGCAAGCGGCTCAATTCCAGGAGCGTGCCGCGCAGGTCGCGCAGATGTTCCAGCACCCCGGACAACATGACTACGTCGAACTGTTCTCCGACGAAAGGCATTTGCGAGATCGGCGTGTTGATTACACGAAGACCGTGCCTGTCGCGGGCAATTTCGGCACAACGCGGGGATGGGTCGAAGCCGGTGAGGTTCGTGTAACCGGCTTCTCTGAAAAGAGCTAACGCGTCACCGCCCGCGCTACCAACGTCGAGCAGCCGGGCCCCCCGATCCGGTAGCCGCTCGGCAATCGCTGCGACCACGCTGCGATAATACGGAAGCTCCGCGGGCGAGAGCCCAATGGGTTCTTCATACTTCGACATGTCCCGGTAGTAACTGTCGAAAGCGGCTTGTTCCGGAATGCCGTCCGCATACACGAAACCGCATTCGGAACAAGCGACGACGTTATAGCCGCAAAAGCTGGACCCATCGTCGAAAGTTGCAAAATGCTGTTCGAAGATCGATACGGCTTCGCGCGAACCGCATACATCGCAGCCTCTCTCGGAGACTATTTTTTAAACCGAAGCGCCGACGCGCCGCAGCTTCTTAATGATCGGATACTCACGCTCGTATACACGCTTCACGCCGTCTCCCATCGACTGCTCGACGAGCCGGATGTCCCGGACGAGCCGAAGGATCCCATTCGGCTCTAAAGACGCGGCCTGATCGCTACCCCACATGGCACGATCCATCGTGATGTGGCGCTCGACTACGCTCGCACCCAACACGGTGGCCGCGACACTCGAGGTGATGCCGGTTTCGTGCCCGGAATAACCGACCGGCACGCCGTGACGCTTCTGCAACACGGGTATGACGCGAAGATTGAGTTCGTCGTATTGAGCCGGATACGTGCTGCAGGCGTGCAACAAAATAAGATCTTTCTTGCCGAGCACATCGACCGCGTGGTCGATCTCATCGCTTCGGCTCATGCCGGTGGAAAGGATGATCGGTTTACCCGTAGAGCGGATGTGCCGCAGTAAATTATCATCGGTAAGCGAAGCGGACGCGACCTTATGACACGGTACGTCGAACTGCTCGAGAAAGTCGACCGACGCCTCGTCCCAAGGCGACGCAAACCACGGCATTTTCACCGACTTGCAGAAAGCGTCGATCTCTCGGTAATCATCGAGGCCGAATTCCAGGGCTCGTTTTAAGTCGCCATTGGTCGAACCGAAGGGATTGTCGCGCGGGGTCGCAAGCTCGGCCGCCGTGTAAACGACGTCGACCGTGCGCTTTTGGAATTTCACCGCATCGCAGCCGGCCGATACTGCCACGCTGATCAGCTTTTTGGCAAGATCGATATCTCCGTTGTGATTGATACCGATCTCGGCGATGATGTAGCATGGCCGGTCGGCGCCGATCTGATGGTTACCGATCGTCACCGTAGCGTGCGAAGCGGTCGAGTTGCCGTTACGACTTCCGTTACCGTTCATCCGACTGGCTCCAAACTGCGCGATTGGGCGGCCTCGAGGGCGAGCGCTCGTTCCACCAAATCGCACACGATATGACCGAGTGTAATGTGAATCTCCTGAATCGGTGCCGAATAGCCGTTGGGTCCGATAACGTTGATGTCTGCTGCGCGTGCGACGTCTCCGCCTCCATTTCCCGTAAACGCCACGGTTACGGCGCCCTTGCGCCGAGCGGCTTCGAGCCCGGTTACGATGTTTGGCGACTTACCACTCGTGGAGATGCCCACGAACACATCGCCCGGCCTCGCGAAGGCGTCGGCCTGTCGTGAGAATATCTGGTCGTATCCGAAATCATTGGCGATTGCAGTGACCGCGGAGGTGTTGCAGGAGAGCGAATGCGACGGAAGGCCGCCGCGTTCCATGCGAAACCGGCCAGTAAATTCGGCAGCCAAATGCTGCGCGTCGGCGGCACTGCCGCCATTACCCATCCAATAAATAGCTCGACCGGCGCGTAACGCCGTCACGAACGCGTCGACGACGCGAAGAACCGCCTCTTCGTAGCGGTCGGTATCGAGCAAGCCACGACGCTCGGCCATAAGATCGCGAAAGATTGCTGGCGCGCGATCGATCGACGCAACAGCTAAGTCTCTCATACTAAAATGTACCTCACTCAAGACGATGGTCGTGCTCTTTGATGGCTTTCGTGCCTCATTCCCTGCAAACAGGGTACAACGGTGCGTCCCGTTCGGGAATCGATGTGGCGATATGGGGTTCTCATCGGAGCTAGGATTATCGGCGTCGGCTCCTAAGCCCACCCCCGTGACTCTTAGCCCGGACGTTGAAACGGCGCACGCCCGCTTATGGCGAGGAACTCGAGTACTTATTACCGGGGCGACCGGCATCGTCGGCTCTTGGCTCTGCGAAGCTCTGCTTGCCCGCGATGCCATCGTCGTGGCGTTCGTGCTCGATCACGATCCCGTCTCGCGACTCTTCGCCGAATCCATAGATCGGCGGTGCCACGTCGTGCACGGCGACCTTCGCTCTTTTGCGGATTGCATGCGTGCCATCAACTCGTACGAGGTGCAGGTCGTATTTCATTTAGGCGCTCAGACGATCGTCGGTACGGCGTTGCGCGATCCGCTGGAGTGCTTCGAGAGCAACATCCGTGGCACGTACAATCTTTTGGAAGCGGCGCGTCGGCTCTCGTCGATCGTAAAAACCGTCGTCGTCGCTTCAAGCGATAAAGCTTACGGTGACTCGCCCGTACTCCCTTACACCGAAGACATGCCGCTCAACGGCCGCCATCCCTACGACGTCTCGAAATCTTGCACCGATCTGCTGAGCCTCACGTATGCTCACACGTACGCCCTTCCGGTTACGGTCGCGCGCTGTGGAAATATATATGGGGGCGGCGATCTCAACTGGAGCCGGATCGTTCCGGGCACGATCCGTAGCCTTTTAGCCGGTGAGGCACCCGTTATCCGCAGCGACGGCGGTCCGATCCGAGATTACATCTACGTCAAGGACGCGGTCGAAGCGTACATACGGTTGGCTGAGGCAGGCGACCGCGAAGGCGTAGCCGGCTGCGCTTTCAATTTTAGTCCACAATCGCGTCATACCGTATTTGAGATCGTGGAGGCGATCGGGAACGCCGTCGGTATTCACCGAGCCGCGCGGGTTCTCAGCACTGCGGAACTCGAGATTCGCGATCAGACGTTGGACGCGACGCGCGCGCGAGAGCGTTTAGGCTGGACCGCCGCTTGGTCGCTCGACGAGGGGCTTTCCGAAACAGTCGACTGGTACCGAGCGCACCTTTCGAGTAAGGAGCGAGCGCTGCCGTGCTGATCGATCGCAGCAAAGACGATGCAGCGCTTGCGCTACGCGCCGAAATTCTTGAAAAGACGCGAGCGTATTTCGCTGCGGCTTACGAACGACGGTCCTTTAGCGACGGCGACGCCGTGCCCGTTTCGGGGCGGACGTTCGACGAACGCGAGCTCGTCGCTCTCGTCGACGCCTCGCTCGATTTTTGGCTTACGACCGGGCGCTATGCCGAGCGTTTCGAGCGAGACTTTGCCCGATGGTTCGGAGTCCGCGAATGCGTACTCGTCAATAGCGGGTCTAGCGCCAATCTTTGCGCCTTAATGGCCCTTACGGCACCCGAACTCGAAGATCGCCGCTTGCGTCCGGGCGACGAAGTGATTACGCCGGCAGCCGGATTTCCCACAACCGTCAATCCGATCGTCCAAGCCGGGTGTATCCCCGTTTTTGTCGACAGCGAACTTTCCACATACAACGCCGACGTTTCGCAATTCGAGCGCGCACTCTCGCCTAAAACGCGCGCCGTTATCGTGGCGCATACGCTCGGCAACCCCTACGACCCCGAAGCTTTACGCGACTTCTGCCGAGCGCACGACCTGTGGATGATCGAGGACACGTGCGATGCGGTCGGGGCGACTTGGAACGGTCAACAGGTCGGAACGTTCGGCGACATCGCTACGGTCAGCTTCTATCCGGCGCACCATATCACGATGGGCGAGGGAGGCGCCGTGATGATGCGCTCGCCGAAGCTGCGGAAAATCGTCGAATCCTTTCGCGATTGGGGCCGCGACTGTTGGTGCGCACCCGGCAAAGACAACACGTGCGGGCAGCGCTTCGATTGGCAGCTCGGCGGATTACCCCACGGTTACGATCACAAATATACCTACAGTCACATCGGATACAATTTAAAACTTACCGATATGCAGGCCGCCGTAGGAGTCGCACAACTCGATAAGCTCGACGAATTTATCGAGACGCGACGCCGCAATGCGCGACTGCTGCGCACGCTTCTCGCGGACATCGATTGGCTGGTCATGCCGCAAGAAATCGAGGGCGCTTCCGCGTCTTGGTTCGGCTTCCCCATGCGGGTGTTGCGGAACGCTCCGCTCGACCGCAACGCGCTGGTGCGTTACCTCACCGAACGAAAGATCGGAACGCGACTCGTTTTTGCCGGTAATCTCGTACGCCAACCTGCGTATCGCGATGTCGAGTACCGAGTCGTCGGCGAGCTTGTAAACGCCGACATCATCATGAACGACGTTTTCTGGGTCGGCACGTATCCGGCGCTCGGCGAGTCCGAAATGCGGTACATTGCCGATTCGATACGCTCCGTCGCTACCGCCGCCATCGCATCGTGAAGGTCGCCGGATCGTGAAAACGATCATCCTCGCAGGCGGCCTGGGAACCAGATTATCCGAAGAGACGGACGTACGGCCCAAGCCAATGGTGGAAATCGGTGGCAAGCCGATTTTGTGGCATCTGCTAAACCTTTACTCCGCTTACGGGTTCGACGAATTTGTCGTCGCACTCGGTTACAAGCAAGAAGTGATCAAGGAGTATTTTCGAGCCTTCTACGAGCACAACAACGATCTATCGATCGATTTGAGCAAAGGCATTATCGCCGTCCGCGAAAGGCAGGCGGAACGGTGGAAGCTCGATTTAATCGATACGGGGCTACAGACGAAAACGGGCGAACGCATCGCGCGACTGCGCGATTTCGTCGGCAACGAAACGTTCATGTGTACGTACGGCGACGGACTCGCATCGGTTAATCTTGCGAAACTCGTCGAGTTTCATCGCCGTGAAGCTCGCGTCGCTACGTTGACGGCGGTGCATCCGCCCGCCCGCTTCGGGGCGCTGGAACTCAGCGGCCATCGTGTCACCGCCTTCGAAGAGAAGCCTCAAATGAACGAAGGCTGGATTAACGGAGGCTTCTTCGTATTCGAACCCGAGATTTTCGAATATATGAAGGCAGACGAGATGCTCGAACACGGCGCGCTTCCTCGGTTGGCTGCGAACGGCGAGCTAAGCTGTTATTGTCATGAGGGCTTTTTTCAGCCGATGGATACGTTGCGAGACAAGCGAGTGTTAGAGGAACTCTGGGCTTCGGGAAAAGCGCCGTGGCAGGCTGCGTACAACGAAAGCGAAATCGCATAGACGCTCGTGCGACATGAAGCGGATTTTCGATCCGATTCATCGCTTTATTGAATTGGATGATGCCGAACTCGCGCTGCTCGACGCCGAGCCTTTGCAGCGGCTGCGGCGCCTACGCCAACTCGGTCTCGCATACCTCGCCTTTCCGGCCGCGGAACATTCGCGCTTCGGGCATACGCTCGGAGCTCTTGCAGTCGGCCAACGTATCCTCGATGCGTTGCGCAATCACGATAATGGATACTTCGCGAGCGAAAGCGACTATCGTGCACAGCGGCAACTCTTGCGTGCGAGTTTGCTTCTGCACGACGTCGGTCATGGGCCCTTTAGCCATGCGTGCGAAGCAGTGCTCGGCGAACCGCACGAAGCGCGCACGCTCGCGATACTTGGGCTGCCGGAGGTACGACGAGCGCTCGAGCGACTGGACGTCTGCGAGAGCGATCTTCACGCGTTGATAATGGGTTTGCCGAACTCGAGGTATCCCGTGTTGCGGGAACTCGTCAGCGGTCCGAATCTCGACGCCGATCGTATGGACTATCTCTTGCGCGACGGATATTTCACGGGAGTCGTAAGCGGCCAGTATGACGCCGATCAATTATTCGGCTCGTTGCGTGTATACGAGTATCAGGGGGCGCCGGTTCTCGGCGTCGACGGGCGAGGCGTCGTTGCGTTAGAATCATTCGTGCTGGCGCGGTACATGATGTTCTCGACGGTTTATTTTCACCATACGACCAGGCAGTTCGAACGTATCTTGCAAGACGCGCTACGCGAACTGTGGCCCGATCCAAGCGCCCTCGATCCTATCGTGGAGTTCTTAGCCTGGGACGACTTTCGGACGCTCGAGGCGATGCGCTACGCCACCAGTCCCGAAGCGCATGCCGTGCGCAATCGCGAAACGCTCTACGCACTGGTCGGCGAATATAATGCGGAGAGCGATCTCACGACATTCGAAGAATGCTTCGCGGCTTTGAGCGAACGCTATGGTTCGCACGTCTGGGCCGATAATCAGGAACAGCTCATGCATCGTCTCCCGCTCGGCCAAGCGGGCGATCCGCGTACGGTATTCGTGAGGACGCACGCCGGACTCGTCGACGCACGAGTCACCTCGGACATAATCGCACGTATCAGTGGTAAAGCCTATTGGCGAAAACTCTACGTACGGCGTTCTGCGGTCGACGTGGTTGCCGCGCGCCGTCTTTGCGTTGAGATCGGCAGAGCGGCAGCAGCGAATTGATTGATTTATCGCTCCTATTCCGGCGGCGTTACCATCGGAGGGAGGCTGCGTTTGCGGCAGAAGCGACGGTTAATGGCACTTACGCTACAAACGACGCAATTCGAAGAAGCGCAAATTTTCGTTCCCGACGTTTATGAAGACGACCGCGGCTACTTCAAGGAGACCTATTCGACCCAAAAGTATCGAGCACTCGGGCTGAATGACGATTTCGTCCAAGACAGCGTTTCGTTTTCGAGTAAGAACGTGGTACGAGGATTACACTACGATCCCGCGATGTCGAAGCTCGTACAAGTATTGCGCGGCAAAGTTTGGGACGTCATCGTAGACATAAGAACCTCGTCGAAATCATTCGGCAAGTGGCAAGGCTTTTATCTTAGCGAACACAACCATAAGCAGCTCTACGTGCCACGCGGTTTCGCAAACGGGTTCCTCGCATTAACCGATGACGTCGTTTTCTCATACAAACATGGATCGCTACATGATAGTAAAACCGAAGGTGCGTTCCGTTGGGACGATCCGCAGGTCGGAGTGAACTGGCCTCTGCTCGGACCACCACGGCTCTCCGATAAGGATCGCGTCGCTCCACTGCTTCGTGAAACGGTGCCTCTACCGTAGCCTGCGTTCGAGATTTTGGCGCCAAGCAGTTAGCGGGCGCATCCGAGTTACAATGGACGTCGGGCCGGGAGCACGACGCGCGTTTTAGCCGCCTGGCGGTGCGATTCCATCGCTGCTGCAGCAGCTTCTTGCGGTGGCTTACCGTGCGCGGAGTATCGTTCGGAAGGCGACTCAGCGTTTTGCCGATGTGAGAAGACCCTGACGCCGGAGCGTTCGACCCCATACCCGGCGAGCGGCCCTAGCGCTATATCGCTGTCGATATTTCCATCTGAATCGACCACCCACAGCGAAACCGCGCCGTTCGTATTCTTCCAGACGAGGCGTATACTGCCACTGAACGGATCCGCACTTAGCCCTACGACGTTCCAACCGGTATATGGACCAAAAATTTCCGCCGAAAGAAAATTCATCGAGGGATCCAAGGTCCATAAAGAGACGCTCCCATCCGTATAGCTCCACGCGACATGACTATCGCTAAATAGGTCGGTCGTCATCGCGATCGGCGTATAACCGATGTACGGTCCGTATTTTTTGCTGACCACAACCGTAGTCAAGGCCGGGTCTAAGCGCCATAAAGCGATACTCGAGTCGAAGCCCTTCCACATGAAGCTCGTCTCCTCATCATCGCCGACGCCGCTGGTTTGCGCCGGAGCGGGAGCGGGCGCCGATGCCAAGACGCATAGCATCACGGTCGCTACGAGATAGTTAAGGCGTTTCCACATTTTCCGAAGCAAGATCCACCCCGAATGAGACATCGATTACAAATTACAATTTCGCGCGGCAATGTATGTTTGAATCTCGCATCGGAGCAGTTCGCGTTAGCGAATACATCGTTGCAAAGTGCGATTCACCCTAGGTCCGTCAGCTTTAATGTACTAGATCTCGTCTGCGCTTACAACAGCAATTCATTTGTTCCGACGCGTATTGCAATTGTTACGTCGCCACTTGCAGCGCTAACGTATGCAAAGCATGGCACGGGTACGCACGCCTATCGATCCGCGCCGCCGGCCGTTCGTCTAACCGGCCGGCGGAGCGTCCTCCGCCGACCGCTTTACGAGGTTGCCTGCGAATACGAACACGCTTCGAGCTTGATCGATGGCGCCGCTGCGACGAAACGATCACGCTGCATACACGCGCCTCGCCTGTGCCAAGACCGTCCGGCCGAAACTGCTTTCCGAAAAAGTCGATCGATACTCTTCCGGCGTGACGACGATCAAATCGTCGCCGACGCTCACCATGGTGGTTCACCTGAAC